>CAZVOQ010000026.1:0-13742 GCA_964628475.1 uncultured Oscillospiraceae bacterium
TTGAAAAATTAGAATATCGTGGATACGATTCAGCAGGAATTGCTATTATCAGTGAGAATAAATTAGAAAGTGCAAAATTCAAAGGCAGATTATCTGTTTTAGATAACTACACTAAATTAAACCCTATTGCTGGCAATATCGGAATTGGGCATACAAGATGGGCAACTCATGGAGTTCCTAGTGATGAAAATGCTCACCCTCATTTTAATAAAGAGGAAACTATTGCGATTATTCATAATGGAATTATTGAAAACTATCAGCCTTTAAAAGAAATGCTAACTGAAAAAGGCTATGAATTTAAAAGCCAAACCGACACGGAGGTTGTGGCGCATTTATTTGATTTATTATATAATGGCGATTTACTAAAAACAGCATTTTTAGTTGAAAAAGAATTGCGTGGAACTTATGCTATTTTAGCTATTCATAAAGATAGCCCTAATGAATTTGTGGCACTTCGCTGCGAGGCGCCATTAGTTATTGGTTATGGCGAAAACGAAAACTTTGTTGCGAGCGATATTCCAGCAGTTTTAGAACACACAAGAAAAGTTGCATTTTTAGAAAATGGAGAAATTGCATTAATTACAGCCGATAGCGTTAATGTTTATAACACAAATGGCGAAACTATCACTAAAGAGCCTTTCATCGTTGAATGGTCGCTTGAAGCTGCCTCAAAAGGCGGATACGAGCACTTTATGCTAAAAGAAATTTATGAGCAACCAAAAGGCATTAAAGACACTATCAACACTCGATTAGATGATAATGGATTCATTAAATTAGATGATATTAAGCTAACAAAATCTGATATACAAAAAATAAATAAAATATATATAGTAGCTTGTGGTACTGCTTATTATGCTGGATGTGTTGGAAGATATGCAATTGAAAAACTTGCAAAAATCCCTGTGCAAACAGATATAGCTAGTGAATTCCGTTATCAAGATCCGTTTGTTGATGAAAACACCCTTGTTGTTTTAGTTTCTCAATCGGGCGAAACAGCCGACACTCTTTCTGCTTTAAGAGAAGCAAAAAGAAAAGGCGCAAGAGTTTTATCAATAACAAATGTTGTTGGCTCATCTATCGCTAGAGAGTCTGATGATGTTTTCTACACTTGGGCAGGGCCAGAAGTTGCCGTTGCCTCAACTAAAGCATACACAACTCAATTAGTTGCTTTTTATATGATTGCTTTAAATTTAGCATTAGCTAAGGGCACAATAAATCAAAAAAGATATTTTGAATTAATAGATGAACTGCGCCAAACTTCTGATCTTTTAGAGAATATTTTAAAAGATACAAAAAAAGAACAAGAAATTGCAAATAAAATCAAAGACGAATCTGCAATGTTTTATCTAGGGCGTGGCGTTGATATGGAAACTGCTAAAGAGATGGCTTTAAAATTAAAAGAAGTTTCTTATATATACGCTGAAAGCTTTGCCGCTGGCGAATTAAAGCATGGCCCTATTGCCCTTATAGAAGATGGAACAGTTGTTATCGCTGTTTCAACTCAAAGTAAAATGGGCGAAAAAATGATTTCTAATATCCAAGAAGTTAAAGCAAGAGGGGCTTATGTTATTGGCGTTGGCTGTATGGGAGATTCTTTATTAGCTGATGTTTGTGATGATACAATATTTATCCCTAGAATAGATGATTTATTAACGCCTCTTTTAAGCGTTGTACCTGGGCAATTAATTGCTTATTACACAACTTGCCTAAAAGGATTAGATGTTGATAAGCCAAGAAACCTTGCAAAATCAGTTACAGTTGAATAATGTTAATAAAAACTTTGCATATTAAAAGCACACAGGGAATGGCAAAAGCCATTTCTCTGTGTGTTTTATTTATACTTACTTTATTTACTAAAATTAATTTGAAACTTTGTTCTTTTGTGTGATATACTTTATTAAAGATTATTTATTAATTGAAAGGAAACATTATGATATACAAAATAAGAGAATGCAAGGTTTATGATGCAAAAGATATAGATAAAATTAATATAGAGCAAATGGGATTTGAATACGGAAAAGAAGAAACTATGAAAAAACTAGAAATATTGCTATCAAGTTCAAAAGATAAAATTTTAGTAGCAGAAGTTAAAAACAAAGTTGTGGGATATATTCATGCCGCTGATTATGATGTAGTCTATGCCCCTCATTGCAAAAATGTTTTAGGGATTGCAGTATTAAAAGAGTATGAAAGAAATGGGATAGGAAAAGCATTACTAACACACATTGAAAACTGGGCAAAGCAAACGGGGGCAGTCGGAGTTCGATTAGTTTCTGGAGAAGCAAGAATAGCCGCTCATCTATTTTATAACCGCTGTGGGTATATAAGTAAAAAGAATCAAAAGAATTTCTTTAAATCCATATTTTAATAAAGATAATTTAAATAATCTACATATTATTAGTTTTTCATGGTTGGCAACATGGCCTTTGGGTTATTCTTCTTGCCTAAAAGAAAACTAAAGTTTATTATTAATAAAAACCAAAGGCAAAGATATAATAAATATTGCTATAAGCAATGTTTATATCGCTTTTATAAAAATACAAGGGGGCGGCGAAAATTATTCCCTTGTATTTTTTTATCCATAAAGTTTCTTTATAGCTATTTTGATAGCTATAATTTATTTTTAATAAATGCTTTTTAATCCTATCGTGTTTACATTTTAAGTAAATCCCATATTCTTAAATCTATTTTTAGTTGTAATTTTTGCAAATTTATTGTGAAAAATCTATAATAAATTTGCAATACAGCTTATTTTAACCTATAATTAATATTATATTTTCAAAAAAGAGGTGTCTATGATAAAAAACAAATTTATGCAATATATTTTAATAGTGGGAGTATCTATTGTAGCTTTATTTATTTTAAAGAATTTTTCTAATCAATATGATTTATCCCTATCAAATGCTGCCACTGCCCATCAAGCGGCATACGAGGCTGAAATTTTATCCATAACGGATGATAATTATGATGAAATCGCATATAATGGATTTGAATCAGGCACACAAATTATCCTTTTTGAAATCGAGATATTAGATGGATATAGAAAAGGCACACAAACTCAAATGGTGCAGTATATTAGTGATGTTTATAATGGCAATGTTGTCGCTGGCGAAGTTGGAGATAAAGTTATCATAGTTGAAAATCTTGATCCTTCAACTGAGGAAGTTGAATATATGTTAGCTGAGTATTCAAGATTTAATTATCTTGTTCTTTTAGGCGTTGTATTTGCTATTTTAATTGTTCTTTTTGGGCGCATGAAAGGAGTTAACACTCTTTTATCCTTAGCGCTAACTGTTTTGGCTGTATTTTGGGTATTTATTCCTGCTGCTTTAAATGGTGCTAATATTTATTTATGGACTATAATTATTGCAATTTATATTATATTTATGACACTAACTATTATTAATGGATTCTCTTTAAAAAGCCTTACTTCTATAATCGGCTGTTCTAGTGGCGTTTTAGTTTCAGGAGCTATAACAGTTGTTTTCACTGATATTTTAAATATCACAGGTCTTATTGATCAAGATGCATTGTATTTAAATTCCCTATCTCCTGAAAATCCGATTAATTTACAAGCAGTTGTTTTTGCGATGATAACTATCGGTGCTATTGGAGCTATTATGGACGTTTCGATGTCGCTTGCTTCCTCTTTACACGAACTTAAGCAAACAGCCCCACATTTAAAAGCAACAGAGATAACAAAATCAGGGTTTGTTATTGGCAGAGATATATTAGGAACAATGGCAAACACTCTTATCCTAGCTTATATCGGCTCATCTTTAATTTTAACAATGCTACTTTTTGCTTCAACAAATCCAGTTGATTTTACATTTAACACCGAACTTGTAACAACCGAACTTTTACAAGCATTAGCTGGAAGTTTTGGCATACTTTTATCAATTCCTTTAACGAGTATTGTTTGTGGTCTTCTTTATGCAAATGTTAAAATAAAGCCTAATAATAGCGATCCTTTAGCCTACGCAAAAGAAGAATAAATTATAAATGCGATGTGATTTATTAATCACATCGCATTTTATTATAACTCAATTAAAATTTTCTCGGCTTTTAAATTTATATAAGCAATCATTATTATATTTATTATATTGAAAATCACCGCTATAATTAAAAACACTACCGACGTTGCCTTTGAACCAATTAAAAATAAAACTAATAGCCCGCCCCCCATATAAATCGCCATATTTGCTAAAACGCTAATCATAACAGGTGCACTTCTTTTAACAGGTAGCCCTGGATTTTCCCACTCTAGCATTGGAAAACGAATATTTAATAAAAGGCTAAAAAACGTATTGAATACGCACATAGTTATCGGCAGAATTATAAAAACTAATGCCCAATCAAGGCTAGATTTTAATATAACAGCCACTGTTATACCTGAAATAATCGCAAGTGGCAGATGCAGTATAATATTAAAAACTGCCTTGCTAAAAAAGAACGATTTTGCTTTTATTGGCATTGCTTTTAGCATCCATAAATTGTTGCCCTCTAAAGAAATAGAGCAAGATGTTGTTGAAACATATGCTACAAAAAAGCATAAAGCAAACGGAACAAACGGATTTATAAACTCTGACATAAGTTCAATTTGCATAAATATTTCTGGCTGAGTGATATAAAAATATATTAATGCTCCCATTCCCATTAGCCCCATTATAATTCCTGTGAGCATATTCATTGCATAAACTGGAATAGATAATAATAGCTTTAATTCTTTATTTAAAAGAGTGGCAAAAACGCTTTTTGATTCATCTTTAATTTCAACTGCTTTTCTTTTTGAAGACTGTGAATTTAAACGAGTTCTAACTTTTAAAAAGCTTTTTGCTACAAATCCTGAAAACGCAATAAAGCTAATTACTGAAAGCCCATTAAATATTATAAATGAAAGTATATCTCCTTTTGCTAAATCAGCAAATAATTTAGCTAGTGGATAAAAAGCATTAATTTGCTCAATTCCTTGAAAGGAAGTGTTTGCAAATTCTTCTGAAGCGTGCCCAACTGTGTTTTGCGTAAAAGAAATAGTAAAGCTAATTACCATAATTAATATAACGCCCAAAATCGACATAATCATATTAACTAAATTTGTTTTTCTAAAAAAGCTACTAATATAGCTTACAATAAATCCAAATATCGACGCTATTACCATTGGAATTAAATTTATAAATGGAATAGTGATTAAAACTAATATAATTTGAAGCATATTCGGCGAAGTGAATATAACCCAGCTTAAAACTGCAGGAAGCATTAGCATTAATTTAAATAAAAAATTAGTAAAATACAAAAACATGATTTTTGCTTGAATTACTGTTGATGCTTTTATTGGCATTGAAAATAATAAATCAAAATCTTTAAAGGTGAATAATATGCTACTGCTTTTAGTTAGAGTATAAAAAAGCGATACAACACTAGTTAAAACAAACATCATAACTATCCCAAGTTCATTTTCTCCTATTAAAGAGCCACCTGTTGTTAAGCTAGTTGAAAATGTGAAGCTGATAATTGCAAAATACACACCTAAAAACAGCATTAATGCAATAGCTCCAAATAAAGAAGCATTTTTCTTTTTTGAGCTTTTTCTTCCTGAATATGCATTAATCATAGCAAGCAATTCAAGTTTTAATAATTTAAACAGCATAAATACACCCCCTAGTTTAACTCTAGGAAAATTTCTTCTAAAGATTTATCTCTTGCCACTTCCTCAGTTTTTCCTGAAATGATTAATCTGCCTTGCTTAATAATAGACACATTATCACATAAGCTTTGCGCAACTTCTAAAACGTGAGTTGAAAAAAACACACAGCCACCCTTATCGCAAACTTCACGCATTAAGCCTTTCATTAAATGGCTAGCTTTCGGATCAAGCCCAACAAATGGCTCATCTAAGACTAGCACTTTAGGCTCATGAAGCATAGCAGATATAATAACTAATTTTTGACGCATGCCATGAGAATAAGAGCTTATAGCATCATTTAAAGCATCATAAATTTCAAACATATTTGCATAATAAGAAATCTTATGAGCCCTTATTGATTTATCAACTTTATATGCATCACATATAAAATTGATATAATCTATTCCTTTCATATATGTGTAAATATCAGGATTATCTGGGATATAAGCCATTATTTCCTTTGTTTTTAACGGGTGCTCTTTAACTGATAATCCATTAACTTTTATTTCGCCTTCTTCAAAATCAAGTATGCCCATAAGTGCCTTTAATGTTGTTGTTTTGCCTGCGCCATTATGCCCTATAAAGCCATGAATACATCCAGATTCAATATTAATTGATAAATTATCAACTGCTAATTTATCCTTATATCTCTTTGTAAAGTTTGTAATTTCAATCATTATTTATCCCCCTTTTTATTTAGCATCTCTTATTTTAAAATGAAAAAATAAGATTGCATCTATACCTTAATACAATCTTACTCTTTTATTTCATATGTGTCAATATATTTATTAGTGAATTACTTGATCTTCAAACACTGTGTTTTTAACTTTCCATTTCTCTAAAGCAATAAACAGCCAAAATGAATAAATCCCAAAAGTTATTATGCATAAAATAAGCCATTTTATCCAAGAGCCAAAAAGCCCAAAACCTGTTCCAATAAATTTTAATCTTCTGCCATTTATAACAGTGTGATTAATTTTCCAGCCATAAATAAGGCAAATAGCCCATGGAAAAGCAATTCCCAATGTTACAACAGTTAAAATAGCCCCTAGAATATTTAGTAGTATATATTCTATTAATCCGCCATCGAAATTTGAATTTGTATTCATAATAACTCCTTTACAATCCTACACCTTTGCTTTTATAGGGCAATGGCTAATGCAAAGCCCACACACAGCGCCTCTACCTATATGCTTATATGCTTTTTTCATATGGTCTGAACATTTTTGCGCATTAAAAATATTCTCTCTTTTACAGCCCTCATACCAACTTTTGCCTGAAATTGCCCCTGAAGGACAGACATCTTTGCATATATTGCAGTTTGTACAAGGATTTTTAGCTAAAGGAAGAAAATCCGTGAATTCACAATTTGTAAAAACAGTTCCCAGCCTTACATACGGCCCAAAATCTTTATGTAAAAACAAGCTTGAATTTCCAATACTTCCAAGCCCAGCTTGTCTTGCAACTGCTTTATGCGAAAATCTGCCTTTAAAATTCCAGCCTTCGATATTAATGCTTTGGCTAGCTGCCACTGTAAGGTATCTATATCCATGCTTTTGCAAAATTAAGCCTATTTGCAATAGTGCTTGGTCTATAAAAAAATTCACAGTTCTGTAATGATTAAAATATGTATGTGTAGGCGCATCTTCAACTTCTGCCATTATCCCCTCAGAAAGTCTTACAGCGATACTCACAGCATTATTAAATCCGCCCATTTCCTCGCTAGTTTTACAAAAACCAATATCCGAAACGCCAAAGTCTAATAATTTTTCTTTTATAATTTTTTGAATGTTTTCCATATATCCTTTTGCCCAAATTTATAAATTTGGCTCAAATCTTTCTTTTAAATATTCGTAAAATAGTTTTAAATCTTTTTTAGGTGCTGGGAAAATGCAATAAGGCACTCCATCAACGCTGTTGTGCTTTTCAATACATTCTCTGCAATATCCTTTTCTTGGACATTTTAAGTTAGGACATGGGCAGTTTTCTTTTCTTTGACTCATCTGCTCACCTTCCCTACTATACTGTGTATATAGATTCTGGCTGTGCATCCATAAATGTTACCTTAACTTTTTTTACGCCTTTTTCTTTAATTGGAGTGCTAATAGCCTCAACTACTTTCTTTTTAGTATCGGCATCTCTTTGTTTCCACCAAACATAAATCATACAAACATCTTCTTCAACACCTGCCGAATAAGTTGGTGTTTTATTCAATGATATGTAAATTTTTTCTTTTGGAAGTGATACGATATTTGCAAAATCTTCGCTTATTTTTTGAAATGTGTCTTGCAAACTTTCTGGATTTTTGTGATTAATTATTAATTGTGGCATAAAAAATCTCCTTATTAACACTCTATTATTAAAAACTTTTATTGTATATCGTGTTTATTATTTTCTTTATGTTTATGTGAATGCGAAAATTCTCTTTCTAATGCTTCATGTTCGTGTCGCATATGGTCTTCTTCTGATTTTATTTCCCAGTGAATTAATAAAGTTAGTGCAGCTCTTAAAATAATTATTGCGCCAACTAGTAATATTTCGTTAAAATCCCTAACGATAACTGTTCTTAAAATCTCGCTTCCTAGCTTAAATTCTAGCCCCATCGCCATTCCCCTAGCTAGGCGCAGGCGAGTTTGATTGCTTTTAGTGAAGTAGTCGTAAGTACCTCTACCGCCTGCAATAATTAAAATTGCAACACCGATAACCTCAAACCCAACAATTGATAAATTCGCAACACTAACTAAGATATCATGTAGCCCGTTTTCTAAAATACTTAAAAATTCCATAATTATATAATCCTTCTTTTTTAAATTTTATTCTCTAAAAATTATATCAAAAAATCACATCATTTGTAAACCTATAATTTTTCAAAAAAGTGAGTTTGCTCTTCTTCTTCCCACTGCCCTGTATACATTTGATAATATAAGCCTTCTTTTTGTAAAAGCTCAACGTGATTTCCGCTCTCCATTATCTTCCCATTTTCAACAACTAAGATTATATCTGAATTTTTAATAGTTGATAATCTATGTGCGATAATAAATGTTGTTTTATCTTTCATTAAATCGCCAGACATAGTATTAATTAATTGCTCGGTATGAGTGTCAACGCTGCTCGTTGCCTCATCCATAACTAGTATTTTTCCATCGGCTAAAATCGCTCTTGCAATGCTAACTAACTGCTTTTGCCCAATAGAAAGTTTATCGCCACCCTCGCCAATTTCTGTTTTATATCCTTGATTTAACGAAGTTATAAACCCATCTGCCTGCGCTTTTTTTGCAGCTATAATAACTTCTTCTAATGTGGCGTTTGGCTTTGAGTATTTAATATTATCTTCAATAGTTCCAGAAAATAGATGTGGCGATTGCAAAACATAGCTTAAATTATGTTGTAGCCATAGTAGGCTTCTATTTCTATAATCAATTCCATCTATTAAAATAGTGCCACTAGTTGGCTCAAAAAATCTGCAAACTAAATTCACTAATGTGCTTTTTCCAGCGCCCGTATGCCCAACTATTGCAACGCTAGAGCCTGCCTTTATTTTTAAATTAAAATTCTTTAAAACATAAGTTTCACTACCAGGATATTTAAAGGAAACATCTATAAATTCAATATCCCCTTTTATTTCTTCCCATTGTTCAGTTTTTGGATTATATATATCTCCATAATGATTAACAACATCTTGAGTGTCGCAAACTAATGGCTGAGTATCAGCTAGCGCATTAACTCTTTCAACATTTGCCTGCAAAGATATTATCCTTGTAAAAGATTTTATTATTTTCTCTATTGGATCTGTTAAAACTAAAGAATAGCTAACAAAAACTGATAGCTGAGCAACATCTAGTTCTTTATTAAAAACTAAAAGCGAGCCGTAGCCTAAATTAACACTAATTATAATTCCAGAAAAAATCATAACTATTGGAAAAAAGTATGCTTCTATTTCCTTGAATTTAAAAGTTTTATCTCTTAGGCTTTCATTTTGCTTTTTAAATCCTTGATTTATATATTCTTGTATATCTAATTCTTTTATAGTTGTAGCGCCTGTTATAAATTCATTATAAGCCCCTGTTACAACTGCATTTTGCCTTCTAACTATCCTGTTTTGAAATAATAATTTCTTTTGAAAATAATTTGCAATAACATAAGTTATAGGCAGTATTAATATAACGGCAAATGCAAGATTCGCATTAATAATAACCATATTCACCATAGCAAATATTATATAAGATAAATTAAATATAAAATCTGATATTCCCCATGAAAAAAGCGAGCCTATACTGTTTGTGTCCTGCATAATTCTAGCTAAAATAAACCCAACTGGTGTTTTATTAAAATAATCCAGAGATAGAGTTTGAGTATGCGAAAAAAGCTCCTCTTTCATATCTCTACCTACTAGCATTTCAATTGTTATTGCTTCTTTACAATAAACAACTGAAAATAAACCTTGAATTAAAGCTAATATTATAAATCCACCTGTAAATAAAACTAATCCATCCACAACTCTTTTTTCAATAAAAGATTCGATAGCTACCTGCGTCATTAAAGGGAATATCGAATCAAAAAAAGCAGTAACAACAGCTGCTACTAATAGAAAAAACAAATGTTTTTTATATGGTATTATATATTTAAATAATCTTTTCCACTGAGTATAATCAAAGCTTTTTGCCAAGGTGTTTTCATCATAATTTTCCATACAATAAATATCCCCCTTTCCTAAATTTAATTTTTATTTGCTTCCTGCTTTGTCTTTTGGATAACCTCTTGTTGTATTTTAACAATGCTTGCATAAATTCCATCAAGTTTAACTAGCTCACTATGATTTCCTTCTTCTATTATTTTTCCCTTATCCAAAACTAATATTTTATCTGATTGCATCAAAGTATTTACTCTTTGTGAAATTATAAATGTTGTCAGCCCTTCTGTGTGAAATTTCAGCTGTTTTCTAATATTTGAATCGGTTATAGAGTCAACAGCCGATAAGCTATCATCAAAGCATAGTATTTTAGCGCCTGTATAAATAGTTCTCGCTATTGCAACTCTTTGCTTTTGTCCCCCAGAAAGGGTTACACCTTTTTCCCCAACTATGGTTTCGTATTTATTTTCAAAATTTTCAATAGAATCATGAACACAGGCAATTTTTGCTGCATGAACAACCTTTTCATCATCTATTTTTTTATCGCTTATTCCTATATTTTCTTTTATAGTTCTTGAAAACAAAAATGGCTCTTGCATAACTATGCCGATTTGCTTTCTTAAGCTATGAATATTTATATCATTAATATTAACTCCATCAATCAAAATTTCGCCTTTTGATGGAGTATAAAATCTTGCTATTAAGGCTAAAATTGTGCTTTTACCACTGCCAGCAGCCCCTAACAATGCAACTGTTTGCCCTTTTTTTATAGTAAAACTTAAATTTGAAAACAGCTTTTGCCCCTCAAAAGAAAACTCAACGTTTTTAAACTCTATATCGCCTTTTATTTCAAATTTTTTCCCAGCTAAAAAATCTTCACTTTCAGCTGAACACACTTCATTTATCCTATCTACTGCAACAACAGCCTTACTCATATTACCAATAATCCTAGCAAGGCTTCTAATTGGCCATGCAAGCATAGCATTATAAAGCATAAAGGAAATAACATCGCCCGTTGTAACTTCGCCATTTGCCGCTAAAATAACGCTTGCAACTAAAACTATAATCGTTTGGGCAACTGTTAAAAAATCGCCTATAGCCCAATACCAGCCTAGTAAATCGCCCACCTTAATCCACATATTAGAAAACTCTGTGTTTTTAATATTAAAATTATCTCTTTCATATCTTTGTTTGCCAAAAGCTCTAACAACTCTTGGCGCTGATAAATTTTCTTGCACCTGCGATTGAAGTTCTCCCTCAGCCTCATCTGCTGCTAGAAATCTTTTTTGTATATGAGAATAAAAAGCTGTTGAAAATCCTAAAACAATTGGAACGATTATAAACGACATAATCGTTAATTTTCCTGAAATTGTATACATAAAAGAATAAGCTAAAACTAATCTAAGTACGATCCTTGCTATATCAACAGCTTCCACAGCAAAAAGCCTTATCGTTTCGATATCGCTTGAGCATCTTTGAATAATATCGCCAGTTTGAATACTTTTATGATATGAAAACGGCGCTACTTGCAATGCTTCAAATGCGGCTTGGCGAATATTAAAAACTAAGTTTTCACTTAAGTTTTTAACAGCTCTTAGCCTAAAATATTCAAAAATCGCATTTAATAAACTTATAGATAAGAATAAGCCGATAATTATGAATATATTATTATATAAATACTCCCTAAAATTATTCTCTTTTAGATACTGGGCAATATCATTTGGCAAATCAAAAGGAGCAGTTCCTATAATGCTATCCACAGTTATCCCTATAATTCTAGGGCTAACAAGGGCAAAAAAAGAACCGAACGTAATGCAAAATATAGAAACTATAATATACCTATAGTTTCCCTTTAATTGATTTTTTAAAAATGTAAATCTATTTTTACTATTCATATCATTTTATTCCTATTGATTTTTTGATAATTTAATTATATTATATACTATGTCTTAATAAATATTATATCATATCAAAACACTTTTTAAAATAGGGGAAAACAAAAAAATGAGAATGAGAAGAAAGCCTTGGGCACGACCAGAACTTGATAAAAGCTACATATATATTAAAAATCCAATAGATTGCTTTTCAAAATGGCAGGAAGCTTTTGAAAAAAAACAACCACTGCATATCGAACTTGGCTGTGGCAAGGGTAGTTTTATATCGCAAAAGGCTTTTCAAAATAAAGATATTAACTTTTTAGCTTTTGATATTAAAAGCGAAATGCTAGCTTTAACTAAAAGAAATATCGAAAAAGTTTATGGAAACGAAAAAATAGATAACGTTCGGATAACAGCTTTTGATATTTCAAGAATTGATTTAGCTGTGAGCGAAGAGGATAAAGCCGAAGTTATTTATATAAACTTTTGTAATCCTTGGCCAAAAGATAGGCATAAAAAACGCCGTTTAACCCACACAAAGCAATTAGAAATGTATAAAAGATTTTTAAAAAAGCAAGGCAAAATATATTTTAAAACTGATGATGATGAATTATTCACAGAAAGCCTTGATTATTTTAAAGAAGCAGGATTTAAAACAGAATTTATAAGCTATGATTTACATCAAAACTCTTGGGAAAACAATATTATAACCGAACATGAAACAATGTTTACAAACGAGGGCATAAAAATAAAAGCAATAATTTTAACTCATATATAAAAATAAAAGGCTTCAATAGTTTGAAGCCTTTTATTTTATTTTTCATTTTCAAGATAGGTTACTAATAGATTTGCAGTTAATATTAACAGTTTTTTATTCGCCTCGCTTAACATCTCATCATTTTGCGATGTGAATATAATCAGCCCTGCAACATCACCTTGAGCTAAAATCGGCACAGCAGCAAGGCAAACTATATCGCTAATGCTAATTATCATTTTAGGATTTTCACTGCTATATTGCCTAAAGTACGACATTCTTGAATTCAGTATTTCTTCCATTTCTTTAGAAAGAGTTTGATTAATTAAATCTTTTTTTCTTGTTCCTGTAGCTGCAATAATTCTATCTTGATCTGTTACCACACAGTTTACTCCTGAAATTTTAGCGAGTATATCAACATAACTTTGCCCAACATTCGTTAAATCTTGCATCATCGAATATTTTTTTAATACAACTTCTCCCGAGCCCGTAATGAAAATCTCCAAAGGATCACCCTCACGCATTCTCATCGTTCGCCTTATTTCTTTTGGTATAACAATTCTTCCTAAATCATCAACACGCCTAACAACACCTGTAGCTTTCATAAGATATCCCCTTTTTTAATAATCTTAAAGTTAGTCTTACTCTAAAACGATAAGATTATACAAATAGGCAAAAAATACCAATATTTAAATCATTTTAAACTTTTTACAAGTTTTCTCTTGACAAATCACAAAAAAAAATGTAAAATAAGTTTTGCACTAAATAAGCGCTTGTAGCTCAGCTGGATAGAGTGAC
>CAZVOQ010000027.1:0-13498 GCA_964628475.1 uncultured Oscillospiraceae bacterium
CTAGCTTTCTTTTAATCTTATTATATTACAAAATAATTATTAATCAAGAATTAATAATTATTTGCATCTTGAATTAATTTAAAATTGACTTAATTTCAAAAAATTGGTATAATTATACTGTTATAAATATAACAATTCTCACTTTATTTCAATTTATTTTATACTTACCAGGAGAATATTTTATGGAAAAAATGAATTATGTCTATACTGTAAATAAAGCATGTGTTGGATGTAATAAATGTATATTTAAATGTCCCACAAATGCCCATGAAGCAGTTTTAGATAATGATGAAAATAAAGTTTTAATCAAAGAAGGCTTTTGCATTTCTTGTGGCGAATGTATTGCAATATGCGATCATAATGCTAGAGATTTTCTTGATGATACTCAATCATTTTTCACAAATATTAAAAACGGCGAAAATATCTCCGTTATTATTGCTCCTGCTGCAAAAACTAATTTTTCAAATATTAATTCAGTAATTGGATATTTAAAATCTTTAGGAGTAAATAATGTTTATGATGTTTCTCTAGGTGCTGATATCTGCACTTGGGCTCATTTAAAATATATAAAAAAAGAAAATCCAAAATCATTAATTTCTCAGCCTTGCCCAGTTGTTGTTAGCTATATTGAGAAATATCGCCCAGATTTAATTAATTATTTATCTCCCATTCAAAGCCCCATTGTTTGCCTAGCTACATATTTAAAAACTCAAATAAAAACTACTGATAAAATTATGTTTTTATCTCCTTGCATTGGTAAAAAACGTGAGATTTCTACTGAAATATCAAATAATATGCTCGATTATAATGTAACTTTTGCAAAATTTTTAAATTATATTGAAAAAGAAAATATTAACCTTGAAGATTACCCAAAAATGCCTTTTGATAACACACAAGGCTCTATAGGATTTGCTTTTCCAAGACCAGGTGGACTTAGCGAAAACATCAAATTTCACCTTGATAAAGACGTTTGGATTAAATCTGTTGAAGGAATTGATAATATCGGTGCATATTTAAATGAATATTCTGAAGATTTAAAAAATGAAAACCCTGTTCCTTTAATTGTTGATACTCTTAATTGTATAGATGGCTGTAATATAGGAACTGGAACTCTAAAAACTGCTAGATTAAACGCAATAGATTACAAAACTAATAACATGATAAAAGATCTTTCAAAAGAAGAATCTAATAAACTTATTAATCATTTTGATAATACATTAAATTTATCAGATTATTTTAGAGAATATTTTGATAAGAGCAAGGAATACTCTAAAAACGACGACATAGATTTAGAAAACACTTATATTGAACTTGGCAAATTAACTCCTGAAGATAGAAATATAAATTGTTTTTCTTGTGGATATGGTAGCTGTGAGGCATTTGTTAGAGCTATGGCAAATGGGCACAATCATAAAGATAACTGCAAATACTTCCTTTTAAATAAATTTCGCTCATTAAGTTTTATAGATGATTTAACTGGAGTTAAAAACAGAAATAGCTACTCTAATGAGTTAGCCGATTTATATATAAATCATCCTGGATTTATTGGCGTTTTATTTGCTGATATAAACGGATTAAAAGAGGCTAATGATATCTTTGGCCACAACTTTGGTGATGTTTTAATTAAAAATTGTGCTAATGTACTAAAATCCTGTTTTCAAGGAAATGTATTTAGAGTAGGCGGAGATGAATTTATCATTTTAGACACGTTTAGTAAAAATGAATCTGAATTTAATAAGGCTATTAAACAATTAAAAGCTATGCTAAAAAAAGAAGATAGTCTCGCTATTTCAATAGGAAGTTCTATAAGCTATTCAAGTGATGATTTAGATGAATGTATTTCTGTGGCCGATAAAGAGATGTATGTTGATAAAGAAAACTACTATAAAAATGTTAAGCGTGCTGATAGAAGAAATCGCTCAACTTAACTATATAAAAAATTTAAATTAAAATGATAATTATAAAGAGAAAATATGCTTAAAAACCATATTTTCTCTTTATTTTTTATTATTAATTATTATAAGGTTTATTACCCACTAAATTCATTATTTTATTTTTCATTTAATTTTATAGCAGTATATAAAACCATTGCATCTTTAAAACTTCGAGGATCATAGCTTGTAATTTTTTGAATTCGCTTTAATTTATATTGCAAAGTATTCTTATGCAAAAATAATTTTTTGCAGGTTTCATCTAAGCTTATATCATTTTCATAGTAAACCGAAAGTAAATCTATATCTTCTTTTTTTAAATTTCTAATAGTTTTATCTAAATATTTAATTTTTATATCCTGGGAAATATCTTCAATTAACATATCAAAATCTAAATGATCATAAGAAGCAAAGTTTTCTGATGTTTTTTTAATAGTTTTATATGCAAGTTCGGCTTGATTATATGATTTTACTATTTGATAAAAATTCTCAAATCCACCAAAGCTTAATTTAGCAGGATAATTATTATTCTCTAAAACAGTTTTAAATGTATCTTTTGTTATTTTTTTGTCTATAATACACACATATCTATTAGGATATCTAAATGTATTAAAATAGATTTCTTCTTTTTTAAAAAAGTTTTCCATAAAATTAGACGGAGTATCTTTTAAAAATGTTATTATAGCAACTCTTACTTCTATTTCAAGGCTCGGATAAAATTCTAATATAATTTTATCCAAATAATCTTTGCTTGATAAATCAGAATTCACAAGAGAGTTTATCAAATAGTTGATTTTTTGTGTATGCACCTTTTGAGTTGCATAATATTTATTCTCATGAACGATTAGTACTGCTATTCTTATTGCAAGATTTATATATTTTTTCACTTCTTTTGGATTGCCAGTTATACCAATCACTGCAACAACATCACCCTCGAAAATAATTGGGGCATTTATCCCTTCCCTTGTCCCTTGAAATTTATCAAAAGAATAAACTTCAATTATTTCTTTTGTATTTACAACTTTATATCCAACTTCATGAAATTCTCCTACCCTTAAAGAATTTGTACTTGCTATTATAAACCCTTTTGTGTCAATAAAATTTATATCTTGTCCACAAACTTCTTTTATCGCTGAAACTATTTGCTGACTCATCAATTTATCGAAATATTTAGCCATCATTTCTCCTTTGTGCATATTGCATATATTTTAAAATAATTATTCTAGCATTTTAACCAATCAATTAATTTGAAATAATTTTTCACTACATTTTTTGTTATCTATAACATATTATAACTATTATATCACACTTATATATATTATCAATAACATTGTTAAATTTTTATTTTTTTGTTAGTATTATTTTAAACTTAACAACCAAATTATATCATTAAGAGGAGATTTACTTATGGACTTTGTATTTTCTAGCTTTGGAGCCATTGTTGGCTTACTTTTAGCAATATTTTTAATCATCAAAAAATTCCACCCAGCCTACAGCCTAATTTTAGGTGCTTTAGTGGGTGGTATTCTAGGGGGTGGAACATTAGATTTCACTGTTAGCACTATGGTTACTGGCGCTCAGGGAATGATGTCTTCTGTTTTAAGAATTATGGCATCAGGTATTCTTGCTGGAACATTAATTAAAACAGGTGCTGCTGAAAAAATCGCTGAAGTTATAGTTGAAAAATTCGGCGAAAAAAGAGCACTTATCGCATTAAGTATTGCAACTGGTATTATCTGTGCAGTTGGCGTATTTATAGATATTGCAGTTATCACAGTTGCACCAATAGCCCTAGCAATAGGACTTCGTGCAAATTACAGCAAATCTGCAATACTAATAGCTATGATTGGCGGCGGTAAGGCTGGTAATATTATTTCGCCAAATCCAAACACTATTGCTATTAGCGAAGCTTTTAATTTAGAATTAACCGATGTTATATTAAAAAATGCTATTCCTGCTTTATGCGCTTTAATCGTTACGATTATTGTTTCAACAATGCTTAATAAAAAATATACAGATAAAATTTCAGCAAACGATTTAGAAGAAAGAACACAAAAAACTCTTCCTAGCTTTTTAGCAGCTATTTCAGGGCCTATCGCCGTTGTTATCCTTTTATCTTTAAGGCCATTAGCTGGCATATCTGTTGATCCTTTAATTGCGCTTCCAGTTGGTGGTATTGTTTGTGCTATATTCACTGGCAGAATTAAAGAGATAAAATCTTTTGCTGAATTCGGCTTAAGTAAAGTTATAGGTGTTTCAATTCTACTTATAGGAACTGGTACTATTTCTGGTATAATAAAAGCATCAGCACTTCAAACTGATGTAATAGCACTTCTTGAAACTCTAAGTTTACCTGCTTTTATTTTAGCACCAATCGCTGGTATATTAATGGGCGCTGCAACTGCTTCAACAACTGCTGGCTCAACTATCGCCGCTCAAACTTTCTCTGGCACACTTCTTGCAGCTGGAATCCCAGCTTTATCAGCTGGAGCTATGATTCACGCTGGAGCTACTGTTCTTGATTCACTTCCACATGGCTCTTTCTTCCACGCTACTGGTGGCGCTGTTGGTATGAGTATTAAAGATAGAATTAAATTAATAACATTTGAAGCTATTATTGGTATGACTTCAACTATTGCAATAACAATAATTTATTTAGCTGTTGGCTAATTTTAGGAGAAACTATATGAATAATTCTGTAAAAGACAATATATTAAAAATTGTAAATTCAAGCATAAAAACTGTTCTTCCTGATGAAGCTGTTTTTAGAAGTTTAAAAGACTATAACTTTTCTGATGGTAAAATTATAGTTGTTTCAACTGGTAAGGCTGGATTTAGAATGGCTAAAGCAGCTAGTGAGTATTTAAAAGATAGGATTTCTAAGGGTATTGTTATAACAAAGTATGACCATGTTATGGGCGATATTGAAAATTTTGAATGCTATGAGGCTGGGCACCCTGTTCTTGATGAAAACACTTGCACTTCAACTAATAGAGCTTTAGAATTAACATCTAATCTATCAGAAAATGACACTGTTTTATTTTTATTATCTGGTGGTGGAAGTGCTTTATTTGAAAGCCCATTAATTGAGCTAAATGAACTTCAAGATATAACAAAACAATTATTATCTTGTGGTGCAGATATCGTAGAAATAAACACTATTAGAAAAAGATTATCTGGCGTTAAAGGTGGAAAATTTGCAAAACATTGTATGCCTGCAAATGTATTTACAATAGTTTTAAGCGATATAATCGGTGATCCATTGGATATGATAGCTAGTGGCCCTAGCTACCCTGATTCAACAACAAGCGAAGATGCTTTAAATATAGTAAATAAATATCGTTTAAATCTTTCTGAAAATGTCTTAAATTTATTAAAAATCGAGCCACCATCTAAACTTGATAATGTTACTACTAATATAACTGGTAGCGTAAGTCAGCTTTGCCTTGCAGCAAAACAAGAGTGTGATAATTTAGGATATGAAACAATTATTTTAACAGATAGATTGTCTTCACAAGCAAGAGAAGCAGGAGTTATTTTAGGAAATATTGCTCAAACTTACGCTGACACTGACAAAAAATTGGCATTTATTATGGGTGGCGAAACAGTTGTTAAAATAACTGGCTCTGGAAAAGGCGGAAGAAATCAAGAACTTGCTTTAGCTAGCGCTCCTTATATTAAAGGACTTAATGCAGCTATATTTTCTGTTGGCTCTGATGGAACTGATGGCCCTACAGATGCCGCTGGCGCATTTGTTGATGGAACAAGCTATGATAAGCTATTAAAACAAGGAATTTTAGTGCATGAAGTTTTAGAAGCTAATGATTCTTACAACGCTTTAGAAAAAATTAACAATTTGATTATAACAGGGCCTACTGGAACTAATGTAAATGATGTTTGCGCTTTATTAATCAACCAAAAAAGATATTAATACTAATTAATTATAAAAAATAAAGGAATGGCTTTTGCCATTCCTTTATTTTTTATAGATATTCTAATGTATATATCTTACTTTTTTATTTAATATCAATATTAACTCCATTAACCTCAACACCTTCTTCTAATCGAATTAAAAGATATTTTGTTCCATCTATTATTTGAGTGTCAACTAAATCTGTTCTTTCAGGATTAACATTAACAGTAACATCAGGAGTTTCTAATTTAAATTTCTTGATTTCAACAATATTTTTAGGAGTTAGTTCTGCTCTTTCTCCAAATTTTTCATCATACTGCATTTCAAATTTATCTATACTCTCATCGCTCACTTGACATTGAGATAAAAGCCCCTTTAAATGCAGTTTTGAAAATTTTAATGGATCTTCTTCTTTTGCCTCTTTATGCGAAATAACAAGCTCTGTAACCTTTGAGTGAATAGTTTGGATGATATCTAAATTGCATTCTTCCCCAAGGCTTTCAGCTAAAACATTATTAAATGTTTGCATTTGCATAGCAGCTGGCATTTCTGGTTCGATATTAAATATGTTTCTTATAAACTCTTCATTTTCGCCATTAATCCCTTTTGTGAAATGTAAAGCAGAATATATATTACTACTTCTATCATCAAATGCAGGGAACATAAAGCCTAGCACAGGCGCCGAAACTATCCAATCTATTTTACTATTATGAAATTCATTTTCTGAAATATAATATCCAAGAGCTGGCTTTGTCATTTTAACAGGGCACACGCTACAAACAAAGTAACTAAAAGTTTCACTAAAATCAAAATCGCTTTTTTCGCCTTTAGCTGATTTATAAGGCACATCATATTTATCAAAAGCTAGTAAAATTAAATAAGGCTCTTCTAAATCAACTGATTGTATCACCTTTTCATATAATTGTTTTACTCTTTCATCATTATCTAGCCCTGTTTTTCTTAAATCCATTAATAATGAATGTTCTTCACTCTCAGTAACTTGCTGTGTTGAAAACTCTAAATCAATTAAATTTTTCCCGTATGTCCCACTTAGAGTTTTTCTTAAAATGGTTAGCATTTTTTCTTTTTCTTCTTCCTCCATTAAGGAGATAGATTGGCGAAATTCACTAACAATTTGCTTGCTTGTATCAACATAACAACCCATAACATAATTTATATTATTGCCATCATTTTTAAATCTTCTTTTAATTTCTGATATTTCTTTTTCTCTCATTTTCACTATCCTTTTTTCATTTAAACAATAAAATCATTTTATCATAGCTTTAAATTATATACAAGAATATTTTTATGAAAAATACTGAATCATATCAAAAAGCATCTTTTTATAAAGCTCTTTATTTGAATTTACAAGCACTTTAACATTTGCTTGCTTTTTATATTTATTTAATCTATCAACTATTGTTTGCCCCTTGCAAAGAGTTCCTTTTGTTTCAACTTTAACATAATAATCTTTTACTTCGCCAATATTTTCATCAATAAAATATGCCATTGTTATCGCATCATTAATAACTTGCTCTGGCTCGTATTCAATAGCTTCTAATCTTCGTTTAATAAAAAAATCAAATGTATGATCTAATATACTGCTTATTTTAGTGTTTTTATTCATATATTCTTTTAATTCATCGATTGTCAGCCCGCAATATTCATTCCCATCAATACAACACATAACAACTTCAATTACTGAAGAAAAAACTATATCACAAGCATCAGGATCAACCCACACATTAAATTCTGCATATGCATTCATATTCCCTGTATAGCTTGCTCCTGCCATACACACAATTCTTTTAATTAATGGTTTTATTTCTGGATATCTAAGTAGGGTTATTGCGATATTAGTGAGTGGGCCAAGCGTTATTATTTCAAGCTCGCCATTAGCCTTTATCGCTTCATCTTTTATTACATCCCATGCATAGCCATCAAAATCCCCTTTTGCTTTTGGCAATATATATCCAGCAAGTCCGCCTTCGCCATGGATATCTCCTGCTGTTTGTGGTGCATTAAATAATGGATTTTCTGCCCCTTTGCAAACTTTGCAATCAAGATTTAACACTTCTTTTAATCTTAATGCATTCTGCGATGTTTGACTATAAGAAACATTTCCCAAAACAGGAGTTATCGCTTTAATATCTAATTTATCACAGCTCGCAGCAAGAAAAATAGCTATTGTATCATCTACTCCTGGATCAGTATCTATGATAATTGGTCGTTTATTCATTGTATTCTCCTTTTTATACTATAGCTGTTTAAACAGTCTATTATAAAACTCTAAAACTTTTTGTATCTGCTCAAAACTTATTTTTTCATCATGCCCATGAATACTTTGTCGTTCTTTTTTAGTTAATGCCATTGCCGAAAATCTATAAACGTTATCACATATTTCATGATAATGTCTTGAATCGCTCGCCGCAATCATTAAATAAGGTGAAACTAAAACATCTTCCCATGTATTTAATATCGCATTTTTAACTTTGTCCCAGTTTTTGTTATTAGTATTTGAAAAAGTGCAAGGCTCACTCGATGATATTTTTTCTATTTCTATATCGTCATTATTAATCACTTTTTTAATATACTCAACAGCTCTATCACTACTATCTTCACCTAATAATCTCAAATTTGCGCCCACGTTTGCACTAGGCGGAATAACATTATAAGCATCACTTCCTTGCATCACTGTAAAAGCGCAGGTTGTTCTCATTAATGCATTTAATTCACCACCTTGTTTTTTACATATATAATCTAAAACTGGTTTAAACAGCCAAAGATTTGCAAAAATCATTTTAAATATAAAACTAGAATGCCTGCCTAGCGTATCAAATAGCTGTTTTGTAGCTGGTGAAAGCTGGCTTTTAAATGGCTTTTTTTCTATTTTAACAATTGCTTTTGCTAAAACGCCCACTGGAGTATGCTGTGGTGGGTGTGAGGCGTGACCACCGTTTGATTTTAAAGAAAGTTTTAAATTTAAAAGGCCTTTTTCACTTATTCCAATCAATGCTGTTTCTTTTTTCACTCCTGGAAAAACACCTTCAACAACTGCTCCGCCTTCATCTAGGACAATGCTAGGTTTTACATTATTTTCTTTAAAGTAGGCAACTATGCTTGGTTGTCCATTTCCTGCAACTTCTTCATCGCCAGAAAATGCAATGTAAATATCATTTTTAGGAATAAAACCACTACTAATTAATTTCTCGCAGTTTTCCATTATTCCAAATGCAGTTATTTTAGTATCTATTGTGCCTCTGCCCCATAGATAATTATCTTTAATTAAGCCATCAAAAGCAGGGTTTGACCATTGTGATTCATCAGCTGGCACAACATCATAATGCGACATTAAAACAGTTGGCTTTTCATCACTCTCGCCTTTAAAGCGATATAACACTGCCCTTCTATCAAATCTTTTAAATTCGCAAGTTTCATTAACTTTTGGATACTTATCTTTTAAAAGCTGTATAAATTTTTCAAATTCGATATCATCTTCTAAATTTTTATCAAGATTTGAAATTGTTTTGCACTTTATCATATCACTTAAATTTAAAGCTAAAGCCTTAACATCAAATTCATCCGATAAAACAGATAAAAACTCTTGCTTTTTTGGAGAGAACATAATAGTTCTTATCATTAAAATAGATAAAAACAATATAAGTATAACGAATATAATCATAACATCACCTTCCTATTAAAGCTTTCCTTTATTATATAATATTCTAGCTACTATAATAGCAACTAGCGCTCCTACTGGAACTAATATTCCAACTGCACTTGCAAGAGAAGGAACTAAAACAAATAGTGCTATCATAAACACAAGTGGAGCTACAGCAATTTTTGGATTCTTTGCTACAAAAACAACAGCTAAGCCACCAAAAAGAGCCGGCAGTATATTATCAAAAGCTGGCTTTAACGTTGGTGATTGCAGTATTGGCTGTAGCTGTGATAGCATTAAAACTCCAAAAGATAAAATTATAACTGTTATTATTGAAGATACTCCAATTGCAATTGTTGATGCAATTTCTCCTTCTTCACTTCCTGCTTTTGCTTTTGCCATTTCCATAGCATTTAAAGCTGCTGGCACTTTTAAATTAGTAACATTACCTGTTACAAATCCAAGATAAGACCCCGCTGCTCCTAGCATTGGAACATAAGTTAGCATTTCAATAACTCCAACTGTCCAAAATACTGGAGCTACTCCAATTAATCCTATAAATATATCAGTAGCACTAGGGCTAGCGTCAAAATATACAGTGATAAAAATTGGCACTAATAGCATAAGTGCTAATGCACTAAGCATCCATATCCTTCCTGCTTTGTGCACTGATTTTGTGTATTGTTTACTATCCATTTTCTATCCCCCTATACTTAAAACAAGCTGTGTTATTGGAATTGCCATAAACATAGAGCCTAGCATACTAATTGGCAATGCAAAATCTTCAACCCATTTTATTTTATATTTTTTAACAAATATGCCACAAATCATCATAATAACACTAGATGAAAGCATTACAAAAACTGGTATCCAGCCTACAAGGCCTTGATTAATAGTTGCAAATACAACTCCTAAAAATGCAGATATCATCCCTAGAAATAATGCATCCATAAATATATTACCCCATTTTGAATCTTTTGATTTTAGCTTCACCACTCCATTTTGTATCTTTTCTCCAAAAATCGGAATTAGAATTAAATTTGGCATAACCCCTATAGACATTACCCAGGCTATAGTTGCAAACACGCTAGCGTCTGTTACCATTTCAGTTATCGGAATATCTAAGGCTGTAGCCGCTGCAGTTGCTGCTGCGAATTCGTATGTAATAGAGCCTATAACACTAAGGCGAAGCCAAGGCAGTGCAAAACCTAAAAAATTAGATAAAGCTATCACACCTAAAAGTATTGCAACTGCTGGCGCAATTGAAAATAAACCCGATGAAATGGCTATCTTTTTTAAGATTTTAACATCCATTCCTATCGCTTTTCCTCTTTTCCAAGATTTTATTATAAAAAATACAGATTGTGCAATTACAAATAAAATCACTATCGCAACAACAATATAAATCCCTATACTATTTGCATTAAATTCCATAATATTCTCCTTTAATTATAACTTTTACATGCATCTACTAACATTGAAATAAATTTTTCTCTATTTATATCAAGGCAAACTAAAGCATTATCTAAACTTCTATCTCTAGTAGGCCTTAAATCAGTTGCAGTACATCCATAAGTGTCTTTTCCATCTATATCAACTTTAATATTCGCTGGCCTTGTTTTTATCATGTCTGGATTAATTAAATAGCTAATTGCCACTGCATCATGCACAGCACATCCATTAAGATATGAATTTTCAACATACATATCATAGTAATGTTCAAATGCACTAGCACAAAATTCTCCAGCAAATGTTTTTGTGTCTTTTATTCTTTTAATATCTTCTTTAGTCGCAAACGCCTTCATCGTTACATCCAGCCCACACATAACAACTTTAACTCCACTATTAAACACTACATTAGCTGCCTCTGGATCAACCATTATATTAAATTCAGTTGTTGCAGAAGAATTCCCCTCAAAAGCACCTCCACCCATAACAACTATCTTTTCAATCTTATTTTTAACGTGTGGATATGCTAAAAAAAGTAAAGCTATATTAGTTAATGGACCAACTGGAACTAGAGTTATCTTCTCTTTAGTTTCCTCTAAAGTTTTTCTTAAAAAACTAACGGCATCTAATTCATGCTCTTTTATTTTAGGTTTTGGAAGCACTGCATTGCCAAGCCCACTTTCTCCGTGAACTTTTGAAGCTATAACCTGCTCTTTAATAAGTGGCTTATCTGCTCCTTTTGCAACTGGAACATCAGCTCTTTTTAAATATTCAACTACTGCTAATGTGTTATAAACAGTTTTTTCTAATGTTTGATTACCCGCAACAACTGTTATCCCTTTAACATCAAGCTTTTCACTGCTTAAAGCAAGTGTTATTGCAATTGCATCATCTATTCCAGTATCAACGTCCATAATAATAGGTATTTTTTTCATAAATATATTACTCCTTTTAAATATCAATCTATAAACTATAATATCATAATATAAACAAAAATGTAAATATATTATTGACTATTATCTTTTAAAGTGGTAGTATTTCTTTTAAGATAACTTATACAAAAGGAGTATTCATTTTGACTTTTATTTTAGAAGTGATTGGCACTATTACCTTTGCATTTGCAGGCGCTATGATAGGAATTGATAACGATTTAGATTTCTTTGGAATAAACTGTGCAGCTGTTGCTACTGCCACTGGTGGTGGTATGACAAGGGATATTATATTAGGAAACACACCACCTATTCTCTTTCGTGACCCAACATTTTTTACAATTGCACTTATTTCATCTTTTTTAACTATACTTATTTATAAGCCACTTAGTAAATCAAAATATAAAAATCATATTTTATTAATAATAAATACATTAGATGCTATTGGTCTTGCAATTTTTACTATCGTTGGCATGCAAATCGCTATAAGCTTAGGATTTAGTGAAAATCATTTTCTTGTGTGCTTTGTTGGAACATTATCTGCTGTTGGTGGTGGACTTTTGCGCGATGTAATGGTTAATATAACGCCAACAATTCTTAAAAAAGAAATTTATGCTACTGCATCAATAATTGGCGCTTTGGTATACTGTGTAACTTTAAATATAAATAATAGTGTTATCAGCGTTGGTATTCCGCTATTATTAATCTTTATTATACGCATGTGGGCTATAATAAAAGGGGCAAATTTACCTTATGTGAAAAAAAATTAATTTTTTTTTAAAAAAGTGTTGACATTTCGTAAATTATGTTGTATTATAAGTAAGCACTAAAAATTGCCGCTGTGGTGGAATCGGCAGACACAAGGGACTTAAAATCCCTCGGTAGCAATATCGTGCCGGTTCAAGTCCGGCCAGCGGCACCAAAAAAACCAATCGATTAATCGATTGGTTTTTTTATTGTATAAAAAATCATTTCTAACTTTTATATTATTATATTATAAATTTCATTAAATTTTATAATTCTCTTTTTATGTCCTGTTGTTTTAAACTATATTCATATATTATATTTTACGAAAGGAGTCTTTATGAATCAAATTAAATTCGGAAAATTTCTTAACTATCTAAGAAAAGAAAACAATCTCACGCAAGAGCAGTTTGCAGAAATATTCGGTGTTTCTAATAGGAGTGTTTCTCGCTGGGAAAATGGAAACAATATGCCTGATATTGCATCAATCATTGAAATATCAGCATATTTTAATGTCGGAATCGATGAACTATTTAATGGCGAAAGGAGAACTGAAGATATGGATATAAAAACACAAACCACTATTTTAGACGTAGCACAGCTTAGTAATGAGGAAAAAAATAAAATTATGAAAAAATCTAAAATTTTATTTTATATTGCCAGTATATCATTATTAATATATTGCATAATCCAATATACAAATTTAATAGCTATTGATTTTTTTACTCATCTTGACGATTTTATGCTTGGAGTAGCCACTTCAACGCTTATTGGCGGTATATTATTTACAAGCAAAATAATATATAACATCAACTGTTATAAAAAAAGTATATTTAATAAAATTAAAAATAATTGACTTCTAAAATTAAAA
>CAZVOQ010000028.1:0-10107 GCA_964628475.1 uncultured Oscillospiraceae bacterium
ATGTCCAAAAGGAATAGAATAATATGAATCAAATCCTCTAAAATGATCTATTCTTAATACATCATAAATTTTACATTGAAAATCAATTCTATTAATCCACCAAGAATAATCATCATTTTTCATTAAATCCCATCTAAATAAAGGATTTCCCCAAAGCTGCCCATCTGCTGAAAAACCATCTGGAGGACACCCAGCAACATTTATAGGAGCTAGTGTATCTATATCTAATTCAAATAAATGTGGATTCGACCAAACATCAACACTATCACTAGCTACATAAATTGGTAAATCCCCTATTATTTTAATTCCATTATTATTTGCATATTTTTTTAATTTTTCCCATTGAGTAAAGAAAAAATATTGAATTCCTTTATAGAAATCTATCTTGTTTTTTAATCTATCTTTAGCTTCTTTTAAAGCTTTTTTATCTCTTAAGCGGGTACTATCATCCCATTCATGCCAGGATTTGCCACCATTTTCATCTTTTAAAGCCATAAATAGAGCATAATCATCTAGCCATAATTTATGTTTTTTATAAAAATTTAAAACTGATTTATCTATTTCTAATCTATCAACAGCCAATTTTAAAACTTCATATCTTTGAGTATAAATTCTTCCATAATCAACTTCATCTTTATTAACTTTAACATTTAGATGCTTATATTCTTCGGCTTTTAAATATCCATCTAATCTTAAATCATCTAAATCAATAAAATATGGGTTTCCTGCAAAGGTTGAGAATGATTGATAAGGGCTATCTCCATAGCTAGTAGGTCCTATAGGCAGTATTTGCCAATAGCTTTGACCTGCATCCTTTAAAAAATCAACAAATTCTCTTGCTTTTTGCCCAAAAGTTCCTATACCATTATCTGATGCAAGAGAAGTTATATGCATTAAAACTCCACTTTCCCTTTTCATATTAATTATTCCTTTCTTTATGCTTTGCGTAGTTACTTCTCTTGTTAGCGAAATTTCAGCTTATAAACTGAAAACACAAAGCTCAAAGCTTGAAATCTATTTCAAACTTTTTGCCTTTTTATTTATTCAATATTTCTAACGCTTGAACCGTTTAAAATAATATAATCAATTTGTTTGTGTTTTGCTATTTGTTTTTTATTTATTGTATCTATTAATATATCTATCCCTATATTCGCTAATTGTTCTTCATCTTGTTTAACTGTTGTAAGTCTTGGAACCATATACTGACTAGTCATAATTCCATCAAACCCTACTACTGAAATATCTTCTGGCACTTTTTTATTCATATCAGCTAAAGCACGAATAGCACCTATTGCCATCATATCTGATAAACAAAAAACTGCTGTTAAATCTGGCATATTTTTTATTAATCTTTGCATTGCCCTATATCCACTATCATACACATATCTTGCTTTTGAAAACTGAGTTTCTCTATTGAAATCTATATCTAATTCTTTGAATGCCTTTTCGCAGCCATTCAAACGATGAAGCGCTGGAGTTTCTCCTTGAATACTACCACCTATTATTCCAATTTTTTTATGATTTAACCCATGCAAATATTTAATAACATTATACGCTGCCATTTCATCATCTAAACAAACGCTAGACAAATTATCAAATCCTAAGTTTTTTGCATCTAATGTTATTAATAAACTAGCGGGCATATTTTTATTAAATGTATGTTCAAAATCATAAGAATTACCACCTAAAAAAACTATCCCAACAGGTGTTCTTTCAATACATATTTGCTTTGCATATGAAACTTGGTCTGCATTTTCGTCTATGTAATACATGGCCGATGTAAAGCCTGAATTTTTTAATTTCTCTTGAACAATCTCTGTTATTGAAGAAAACAAAGCATTATTTGCACCTTTGACTATTATTGCTATAATGCTTGTTTTTCTTTGTTTTAAATGTTTTGCATTATTATTTAATTTAAAGTCGTGTCTTTGAACAACTTCTAATATTTTTTGTTTTGCTACTTCACTAACATCAGAGCGCCCATTTAAAACTCTTGAAACAGTTGAAATAGCATATCCTGATTCTCTTGCAATATCTTTAATTGTCATATTCATAATAAATAAGCCCCCTTTTATTAATTTAATTTTTTTAATTTTTTGCTAGATTACTTAACGTAAAAGCAACATTTAAATTTATATTGTATAATATAAATAATTTTACATTATTGTAGTTTTCTGTGTTTACTTAATTAAGTAAACTGCGTGCAATATATCATGCACGCAAGGAAAACTTCGATTTATATTATCAAAGATAATATAAATTATCCTTTAACAGCACCAGCTGAAACGCCTTTAATAATATATTTTTGGCAAGATAGATAGAATATAACAACAGGAATTACAGCAAGTACTAATGCAGCCATAATAGCTCCCATATCAACTCTACCATATCCACCTTTCATAAACTGAATTATGATAGATATTGTTTTATATTTTTTTGTATCTAGTACAAGATAAGGAAGTAAAAAGTCGTTCCAAATCCACATTGTTTGTAATATACCAACTGAAATATATGTTGGCTTCATTATCGGTAGCACAACTTTAAAGAATGTTTGAAGTGGTGTGCAACCATCAATCATAGCTGCCTCTTCAATTTCAATAGGTATACTTTTAACAAATCCACAGAACATAAATACTGAAAGCCCTGCGCCAAAGCCTAGATAAACTATTATAATACCCCAAGGAGTATTCAAGCCTAATCTATCAGCTGTTAATGATAATGTAAACATAACCATTTGAAAAGGTACAACCATTGAGAATATACATAAATAATATAGTCCACTAGTAAATTTATTATTTACCCTTGTTATAAACCACGCTGCCATTGATGTGCAAAGTAAAATTGCAAGAACTGAGCCAATAGTTATAAACACAGTCCAGCCTACAGCTCCTAATAAATCATATTCAAAAATTGCAGCTGTATAATTTTCAAATCCTGCTAAAGAATCCCCACTTGGTATTTTAAAAGGTTCTCTGCTTATATAAATTCTCTCTTTAAAAGAGTTTACAACAACTATCGCTATAGGAAGTAAATAAATAATTGAAAGTATAGAAAAGCCTATTGTTCCAAATATACTTAAACTTTTTTTCATTTTCATTATTGTTGTACCTCCTTACGTCTTGTAAAGTATAGTTGAGTTAAAGCTAAAACTACAACTAGAATAAAGAATATAACGGCTTTTGCCTGTCCAACGCCTTCCCAGCCTACACGACCATAGAAGGTATCATATATATCGAGTGCTAAAAGAGATGATAAACCACCTGGTTCACCACCAGTTAGAGCTAAGTTTTGATCGAATAATTTAAATCCATTTGTTAGTGTTAAAAATGTGCAAATTGTTATTGAAGGCATCATATTTGGAATTGTTACATTAAATAATCTTTGAGTCCAAGAAGCGCCATCTATTTGAGCTGCTTCGTTTAAGCTCGCTGGTATTGCCTGAAGTCCTGCAATATAAATAATCATCATATACCCTATTTGTTGCCATGCAACTAGGATAACTAGTCCCCAAAATCCGTAAACTTCGCTTAGATTTAAAGCTAAATCAAATTGTGCTAAAACACCATTAAATATTAATTGCCATATATATCCTAAAACAATACCACCAATTAAGTTTGGCATAAAAAATACTGTTCTAAAAATATTAGTGCCTTTAAGTTTTTGTGTTAAAGCCATAGCTATAAAAAAGCTAATTATATTAATGACTATAATCGTTACAAGTGCAAAAGCTGTGGTATACCAAAATGCATGCGTAAACATTGCGTCTGTAAGTGCTTTACCATAGTTTTTTAGTCCAACGAATGTTGCATCTGTAACAGTTGTAAATTCAGTGAACGATAGATATATCCCCATTATAAAGGGAACAATAAATCCTATTATAAAAGAAAGTAGTGTTGGTAGTATAAATATAGGTAAATATTTTTTTATAGCCTTTTCCAAGTATAAACACCTCCGTTTTTTTCTAAAATAGCTATCAGTGCTAGCACTGATAGCTATTTTGTTTAATTTAATTTAATTTTAGTTTGATGCAGCGTATTCTGATGCCCAGCCTTCAACGAAAGCTGCTTCAACTGCTGCCCAGTTTTCATCTGTTTGATCAGCAGCATAAGTTGTTAAAGCTGAACCAACATTATTTTTCCATTCTTCACTTGGCATTGTAGCAAAGTTCCAAGCAACTGAAGTTTTTCCATTAGCAACGTAATCATTAGCGATATTTACAAGAGTGTTGCTTGATTCTAAATTTGTAGTAAATGGAATAACAAAGCCCATTCCATTATCTCCGCTTGGCATAGCGCCTTCGCCACCGCAAAGAGCGTTAACTCCTGTTTCTGAAGATACACACCAGTTCATAAATGCTAATGTAGCATCAATGTCTTCTTGAGAAGCTTTATTATTAACTACCCAGTAGTTTTCTGTACCTGTGCATAGACCTTGATTTTCTTCGCCTTCAACGCCGATGTATATCGGAAGCATACCTAGGTTTTCTTCGCCTATTTCAACTGCATTGTTGTATTCCCATGTACCATTTTGATAGAATACACCTTCACCTAAAATGAATTCTGCAACTGCATCTTCACCTGTTTTAGTTGAAAGAAGATTTGGGCTTGTTGTTGAGTTATTGATGTATAAATCCCAAATTTGTCTATATTCGTCTAAATAAGTGCCTTTAATTGCATCAGTTGAACCAATGCCATCTGCTTGATATTCATAGTATAAAGGAAGATTTGCAAGGTGAGTTTTAAATCTCCAGTCAGATGATCCATCCATACCTGCTGATGTAAATGCGCTAAATCCTAGTTCTTCACTTCTAGCTGTAATATCTTCTGCAACAGCTTTTAATGAATCAAAATCTACGATATCAGCTTCTGTGTATCCAGCTTCTTGTAATAATGCTTTGTTGTAAATTAAGCCATAAGTTTCAATAACATAGCCTATACCAGCTACCATATCACCATCTTTTAATAAGAAGTCTTCGCTTGAAACTAGTGATACAACATCACTACCAGTTAAATCGTAAGCGTAATCTTTCCATGCAGCTAAGCCAACTGGTCCGTTTACTTGGAATAGTGTTGGCGCTTCTGTTTTTGCCATTTCTGATTTTAAAGTTGATTCATAAGTTCCTGATGCTGCAGTTTGAACAACAACTTCAACGCCTGTTTCTGCTGTATAAAGTTCTGCAAGTTCTTGCCATTGACCATCTTGCTCTGGTTTAAAGTTTAAATAATAAACTGAACCTGTAGCAGTAGTGCCTTCGCCTTCTGTTGTTGTTTCTTCACCTGATGATGAACAACCTGCTAATGCAGTTACAAAAAGTGAAGAAGCTAATAAAAGTGCTAATACTTTTTTCATAAAAGTTTTCCTCCAAATTAGTGTTATAATATTAACTGGAAACGTTTCCAATCAACTACAGTGTTATTATACAATAGTTCTTGTGTTTTTTCAATATTATTGTGGTAAATATATAAATTTTAGATGATTGCTTAATAAAACATTCGAAAATTGTACATTTTGCATAGACACATTCAATATTTTATTTATTTTAAAGTTTAAATGCTTATGCGTTTTCTAAATTTAATCCTGTTTCTTTTGAGAAAACATGAGCAACATTTCCACCAAAAGTGAATTGAATTTCACTTCCGTGTTTGAAATTCACATCATTTACTCCATGAACATCCATAGTTTGCACTATTATAACAGTGTCTTTACCTAATGCGTTTACATGAAGATAAATTGATGAGCCCATCATTTCACTAACGTCAACAGTAGCTTTTATATTATTTTCAACATTATCACCTAGTAAGATAATGTGTTCTGGTCTTACTCCTAATGTGATAGTTTGTTCTTTAGTATCTCTTTGCTTTAGATTATTTTGTTTTTCTTCTGATAGCTCAATTAAAGCACCTTCTAAGTTAACACAGTATTTATCGTTTTTAATTTCTAATTTTGCATCAAAGAAATTCATTTGTGGTGAACCTATAAATCCTGCTACAAATTCATTCTTAGGATGATTAAACACTTCAGTAGGAGTTCCTATTTGCTGAACTATACCATCTTTAAGTATAACTATTCTATCTCCTAAAGTCATCGCTTCTGTTTGATCATGAGTTACATAAATAAACGTTGTGTCAATTCTTTGTCTAAGTTTAATGATTTCAGCTCTCATTTGATTACGAAGTTTTGCATCAAGGTTTGAAAGTGGTTCATCCATTAAAAAAACTTTTGGTGCACGAACTATTGCTCTGCCTATGGCAACACGCTGTCTTTGTCCCCCTGATAAAGCTTTTGGCTTACGGTTTAAATATTGAGTTATGTCTAATATTTCAGCCGCTTCCCTAACTTTTTTATCAATTTCAGCTTCAGGAGTTTTACGAATTTTTAAAGCAAACGCCATGTTATCATAAACTGTCATATGAGGATAAAGAGCATAGTTTTGAAAAACCATTGCTATATTTCTATCTTTTGGCGCTATATCATTCATTAATTCACCATCAATAAATAATTCACCATCTGTTATTTCTTCAAGGCCTGCTACCATTCTAAGAGTTGTTGATTTACCACAACCTGATGGACCTACAAAAACAATAAACTCATTGTCTTTAATGTGTAAATTGAAATCTTGAACTGCTAATACACCTTCTTGTGTAATTGTTAAATTTGTTTTTTTCGTTTCGCCTTTTTTCTTTTTTTCTTCTCTTGGATAAACTTTTTTTACATGCTTTAGAATAACTTCTGCCATCTTAATTTGCTTTAGTAGCATTGCATTCGCATCCTACTACCTCGCATTTTATCAGTTAGTGTATAAAATGCATTACGGCATATCTCCATACTACCGCACCCAAAGCTATGGGAGTGTTCCTCCTTCTTTTCTTTCAAAACATTCATATTTTGGAGTGAATGCATTGAATAATTTTCTCTAATATAACACATACTAGATGCAAATGTAAACGTTTCCAGTAAAATTTGTCTATATATTCAAATTTGTTCTTCTATTATATACAAATTGCATAAAGAAATTTGTAAAATATTTTGAATTTTGAAAATTACGTGTTATAATAGGGTTAAATACTAAAGAAAGAGGCTTTACTCTATGGCAAACACAAAAATAAAACTATATTCAGACTTCTCTGATAGCCCAGCTTTTCTTAAAGAGTTTTTATATTATATGCAAACAATCCGCAGTTTATCAAGTAAAACTGTTGAGGCTTATTATATAGATTTAAAGCTTTTTTTTCGATTTGTTTTACAAAAAAGAAATAATTGTATTGATAATTCTGTTATTGATGAAATTAGTATTTCATCATTAGATATAGAATTTTTAAAATCAATTTCTCAAAGTGATATTTTAGATTTTTTATATTTTTCAATGCAAGAAAGACAAAACTCAACTGCTGCGCGCTCAAGAAAACTCTCAAGCATTAGAGGCTTTTTTAAATACAGCGTAAATAAATCTCATACTTTAAGAGTAAATCCTAGTGAAAATATTGAATTACCAATAAATAAAAAACGCTTACCCAAATATTTAAACTTAGAGCAAGCTATAGAACTTCTATCAAATGTTAATACAAAATTTTCTCAAAGAGATTATTGTATTATTGTTTTATTATTAAATTGTGGAATGCGTTTAAGCGAATTAGTTGGAATAGACGTTAAAGATATTAGAGATGATACTTTACGAATTATCGGTAAAGGTAATAAAGAAAGAATTGTTTATTTAAATAATAGCTGTATTAAAGCTATTGAAGATTATCTACCTTTTAGAAATAATATAATCTCTAAAGAGCAAGAGCCAGCCTTATTTATATCTCAAACAAGAAAAACACGCCTTTCAGCTAGACGTGTACAACAAATTGTTGAAGAATGCTTAAAACTCTCTGGTTTATCAAATATGGGATTTTCTGCACATAAATTAAGGCACACAGCGGCAACTTTATTATATAGAAGTGGTAATGCCGATATGCTAGCTTTAAAGGAAATTTTAGGTCATGAACATGTTTCAACAACTGAAATTTATACTCATATCTCAGATGAAGCGTTAAAAAAAGCTGCTAAATCTTCTCCACTTTCTAATTTTAATAAGAAAAAATAATTTTAAAAGGCTATCTTTAAAGACAGCCTTTTTTTATTTTTTTATATTAACTTTTCTATATCCATACGCCATTGTTATTCCTAAAACACCAAGTAAAATTATTATTGTTCCTATAATATCATTTATTCCAAATGGCTCTTTTAGTAAAACCACTCCCAAAATTACAGACATAACCGGAGTTATTGTGCTTAAAGCAGAAGATACTGTAATTGGAAGATTTGCCGTAGCATAATTGCTCATAAACATCGCACACACAGTTGAAGCCACGGATAGATAAATAGTTGGTATCATAAAATTAATATTAGTTGCAGCTATAAAATATGTCGTTATATCTCCTTTTAATGCGTGCATAGACATTGATATAATCGTAAAAACAATTCCTGCAAAAAAAGTTACTAAAAATGTTAATTCATATGTAGTGAATGTTTTTGCTAATTTAACTAAATTTATTCTGTATAAACTATTTGAAAACATATAGCTAATAATTAATACTATCCCCATAATAGGCATCGGCGCAAGGCTACCTGTTGTATTTATAACAATAACTCCTATAATTGATATTAGCATAAATATAATTTGAAATTTTGTTGGTCTTTCTTTTATCATCACTACAGAAAGAGCAACTGCCACTATCGGAGTTAAGCTAATAAAAATACTTAATTGCGAGGATGGAACTAAAGTTAGTGCTGCTGTTTCTGAGAAAAAGCCGATAACTGGATTTAAGAGTGATATAAAAAACACTGCTACTATTGGTTTGCCTTTATAATCCACCTTTATTTTTTTAAATAAAATAGGAAGAAACAATACAATTGAGCCAATGATAAATCTATAAGATAGTAATAACACTGCATCATTATCGCTCACATTATTAGCTAAAGTTATTACATAAAATGTTGTTCCAAAAATTAAATTTGCTATTACGCCAGCTAAAAGTGGCATTGATTTTTTCATTGTGTTTTCCAGTCCTTAAATTAATATCAACTCATAATATCATTAATAGTTTAAAGTGTCAATAAAAACAAGTTAACATACATAACTTTTATTATAATTTATCTATAATAAGATGATGAGCTTTAAGCCAATATCAATGATATAAATTGAAAAAACAGCAATTATATACGCTAAAAGAACTTTAATATCATACTTTACATTTTCCTTTTGCTTAATTATTTCAGTTAAAACACTAGCTGAATATAATATAAGTAAAAAACTAATAGCAGTATCTTTAATTGTTAAATTAGAAATAATTTTAATAAAATTAACTCCATTTAAACTTGCCATCGAATATAAAACTGCATTTTTCATCCCATAAATTAAAGGAACTGAACTAGTTAAAATTTTTAAAACTCCTGAATATTTAAAAAGGCAAATTACAATAAAAAATATAATATCATTAAATAAATTTTTAAAAGATGAAAAAACACTAATCTCGCCAGCAATAGACATCGCAGCTGAATTTTCAAGGATTGTTAGCAAAAAATTGGAACTATTTTTGTCTAAATACATTAAAAAGCTACCAATTACAACACCAATTATATATATTGAAATCATAATCAGTAGTATACTTTCTAATTTTTTTGGATTTCTTTTTATTTTACTATATACTTTCATTTAAAACTCCATAAATTTTATTTTTTCATTAAATGCTAACTCCTAAAAGCCCACCTATAACTCCTGATAGCAAAATTGCAATTATTTTTGTAAAAAACAGATTAGTTACAGAAAAACTCCCTGATACAACAGCACAAGCAATAAATATAATTATAAAAACTAAACTTATTCCAACTCCTATAAATAATCCATTTTCTTTAAATATCTTAGCTAAAATAAAGCTATCTAAAAAGCTTGCGAATGTTAAAATCCCAGTTGTAATTGGAATTAATATATACTGTGGTGTATCAAATCTTAAAATAATAAAGCTAAAAACGCATAGTAAAAATCCGAAACTCATAAAAGCTAATATCAATCCAATAATCATTTTAATAATTAGCTTTTGAGTACTTGTTTTTGAAATCAAAAAT
>CAZVOQ010000028.1:10117-13460 GCA_964628475.1 uncultured Oscillospiraceae bacterium
AAAGGTGAATTTATTACTAATAAATTAGTCTAGTTTTAATTTTTCAACATCAGCTACAGCCCATCTTTTGATTCTAATTCTTGATGATGAACTTTCAAGTACTAATGTATCTTCTTTTAAACTTACAACTCGACCAACGATACCAGCATTTGTAGTAACGCTATCACCTATTTCAAGTGAATTAACTTTAGCTTTTAATGCTTTTTCTTTCTTTTGTTGTGGTCTGATCATAACAAAATATAATACAGCAAACATTAAAACGATTGGTAAAAATGTTGAGATTAAGCTTGTTGTTGTGCTAGCTGTAGCAGTTTCTAATAATAAGTACATTTGTTTTCTCCTTCATAGTTTTATAGTCTATTAGAAATAATAACATATAATTATGTTTATTTCAAGTTAAATTCTTGCATCTAATTTTAGTACATTTTCACTATAAAATGTATCGAATGTATCATTATCGATACTTTCTCTAATTTTCTCCATAAAATTATTATAAAAATATAGATTATGCATAACACAAAGACGCATAGCAAGCATTTCTCCTGCTTTAAATAAGTGTCTAATATATGCTTTTGTATAGGTTTTGCAAACTGGACAATCACATTTTGGATCAATTGGGCTATCATCTAAAGCATATTTTGCATTTTTAATATTAATAACCCCGTCCCAGGTGTTAATATGTCCATGTCTTGCATTCCTTGATGGCATAACGCAATCAAAAATATCAACTGCTCGTTTAACTGCTTCTAAAATATTCCCAGGAGTTCCAACTCCCATTAAATATCTAATTTTATCTTTTGGCATATGCTCTTCTACAACAGAGATAACATGATACATTTCTTCTTTTGTTTCACCAACTGCAAGTCCACCAATTGCATATCCATCTAAATTAAGTTCTGAAATTTCTTTCATATGATTAACTCTTAAATCATCAAAGATACAACCTTGATTTATACCAAAAAGCATTTGCTTATTATTTATAGTGGTTTCAAGTGAGTTTAATCTATCCATTTCTGTTTTGCATCTTTTAAGCCATCTAGTAGTTAATGCAACTGAATCAATAGCATATTTCTTTTCAGCTCTAGCATCAACGCATTCATCAAAAGCCATCGCGATAGTTGAAGCTAAATTCGATTGAATTTGCATGCTTTCCTCTGGCCCCATAAATATTTTTCTGCCATCAATATGAGATGCAAAATAAACTCCTTCTTCTTTAATTTTACGAAGTTTTGATAAAGAAAAAACTTGAAATCCACCACTGTCTGTTAATATAGGTTTTTGCCAATTTGTAAATTTATGCAAGCCACCTAATTTTTTAACAGTTTCATCTGTTGGTCTTAGATGTAAATGATATGTGTTACACAGCATAACTTGACATCTAATATCTTCTAAATCTTGAGTAGAAAGAGCACCTTTAATAGCTGCAGTAGTTGCAACGTTCATAAAAGCAGGTGTTTGAACCTTTCCATGAGGAGTTTCAAATTCCCCTCTTCTAGCATTTTTATTAGTTTTAATTAATTTATACATTCTTATTTCCTTTTTATATTATAAACATTGCATCGCCAAAGCTATAAAATCTATACTTTTCTTTAACAGCATGCTCATATGCTTTCATACAAGTGTTATGAGATGCTAAAGCGCTCACAAGCATAATTAATGTGCTTTCTGGCAGATGAAAATTTGTTATAAGCCCATCAATTACATTAAATTTATATCCCGGGTAAATAAATATATTAGTATCCATATCACAAGAAATTACTTTATTATGCTCTTTGTAGCAAGCTTCAAGCGTTCTAGTACTTGTTGTTCCAACAGAGATAACTCTATTATTGTTTTCTTTTGCAAAATTAATAGCATCTGCTGTATCTTGTGGAATACTAAACCATTCACTATGCATATCGTGCTCTAAAATATTATCTGTTTTAACTGGTCTAAAAGTTCCAAGGCCTACATGTAGTGTAACATATTTAATTATAACGCCCTTATCTTCTAATTTTTGCATTAATTCTTTTGTAAAATGCAAACCAGCAGTAGGAGCAGCTGAAGATCCTAAAATTTTAGCATATTCCGTTTGATATAGGCTGTTATCTTTAAGTTCTGTTGTTATATAGTGTGGCAGTGGCAGTTTTCCAACTATATCAAGAGCTTCAAAAAGCGTTTGTGTAGTATAAGAAAACTCAATTAATTTATTACCATTTTCTAAAGTTTTATTAATTTTAGCTTTTAAAACAGGGCTTTTGAATATAATCTCTGCTCCCTCTTTTAATCTTTTACCTGGTTTTGCAAGACATTCCCATTCATTAACCTTAGTTTGCTTTAAAAGTAGTAATTCGCAATCAGCACCTGTTATTTTTTTCCCATATAATCTAGCTGGTAAAACTTTTGAATTATTTAAAACTAAAACATCGCCACTATTAAGCATATCATATACATCTAAAAATTTTTTATCATCAAAATTTTCAGTGTTTTTATTAACGCAAAGTAATCTGCATTCATCTCTTGGTATCATTGGAGTTTGAGCTATTAATTCTTCTGGTAAAAAGAAAAAATAATCGCTTTTATTAAATAGATTTTCACTCATTTATTCTATATTTTCCTTTATATATTTAAAAATTGCATAAATAATATTATACTCTAAATTACACGCTTTTTCAAGTAATACTTTATTAAGATTTTACGTGTAAAGCACAAACCCTTTACACGTTAGTGTTTTATTATATTTTGCTTGTAATTATTGCAAAAAAAATGTAGAATAGTATTATATTTTATTTTATTAAGGACACAAATTATGAAAAAACAAAATTTATTTATAATTCTAAGCTGTGCACTCTTTTTATTCACAGCTTGCACTAAAAATAATACTATAAACACAAGCACTACTATTATTGAGCCAACTAACACCCCTACACCAACAGCTCAGCCAATGGATACTGTTAGCTTTGTTGCTGCTGGTGATAATTTAATTCATGGCTCCATTTACTTACAAGCAGCACGAAGAAGCACGGAAGTTGGAGGATATGATTTTGATTATTTATATGAAAATATTGAATATTATTTTGATGATTTTGATGTTAAATTTATAAACCAAGAAACTTTAGTTACTCCTTTAACTCCATCAACTTATCCTATGTTTTCTTCCCCTATTGCCTTAGGAGATAAAGTTGTTGAAATGGGATTTAATGTAATTTCAACTAGTAATAATCATTCTTACGATAAAGGTGTGGATGGTATATATAAAACTTTGGAATATTGGAATAGTAAAGATGTTATCCATTCTGGATTTTATACCGGAGATAACGCTGTTGATATAAAATATTTAACTCAAAATAATATAACAATGTCC
>CAZVOQ010000029.1:0-7349 GCA_964628475.1 uncultured Oscillospiraceae bacterium
ATTAAAACATTCTAGACAAGATGTTCCAATTCCATAGGGTCGTCCAATTTTATATCGCTGTATATCCACCATCTATTAATAGTTCTGTGCCTGTGGCATATCCAGATGCATCACTTGCTAAATATAAATACGCTCCTGCAATATCCTCAGGAGTACCCATTCTTTTTTGTGGTGTTCTATCAATCCAGCCTTGTAATTCTTCATTAAAATCTGTAACAACCTCAGTGGCAACATATCCAGGGCTAACACAGTTTGCCCTTATATTATATTTTGCAAGTTCCACTGCAAGTGAACGCGTTAAATGAACAACTGCTGCTTTACTTGTGCAATAACTTGAAGTTGTTTGAGGTGTATTAATTATACGAGCCGACATTGATGCCATATTTGTTATTGTACCTGGTTTTTTTTGAGCTATCATAACTTTTGCCGCTGCTTGAGAGCATAAAAAAGTACCATATAAGTTAACATCTATAATTTTTTTCCAATCTTCTGGTTTCACACTTTCTATCGGAAAGAAATTAACTATACCAACATTGTTTATAGCAAAATCTATTGTCCCGTAATTCTCCACAACGAAATCTGCCATATTTGAAACTTCCTCTGGATTTGATGTGTCACATTTAAAAGCAGTTATCTTTTTGTTATATTCTTTTGATAACTCATCTGATACTTGCTTTGCTTTTTCATCATTTAAGTCCACAATTGTAAATTCAGCCCCTGCTTGTGCAAAAGCAGTCGCAATTGCTTTGCCTATGCCTTGTGCTGCACCTGTTATAAATCCTTTTTTACCTTCCATACTAAATTTTTTCATTATATTCATAATAAACCTCTTCTTTAATTTAATTTGTATTTTTAATAAAAAGCCCACCTAAACTTTTATTGCAAATAAATTCAGGGGGCTTTTATTCTATTTTATCCTAACTATTGATTTTAGAAATTATAATCATCAACAGTTTCTGCATCAAATGTAAATGTTCCGATATAAATACGGTCCCCTTCCACTTTAAGTGTTCCTACTCCTGGAACTTCCATTCCATCAGTAATTTCATTACCCATTGAAATTTGATCTAATGCCCATACTGAAACATATCCTAAATCCATAGGATTCCACATAACGCTTTCGCTCATTGTGCCATCAAGAATATATTCTCTTACAAGACTCGGTATTCCCATACCGCCAACTTTTACTTGTCCTGCTTCTAATTGTCCTGCTTCAACAGCTTCATTTACAGCTTTACATGCTGCTGGCGTTTCTGCACCTGCTAAGCATAGTATACCTGCAAGGTCTGGTGTTGCTTGAATAAAGCTTTTTGCATTTTCATAAGCTTTTTGCAAATCATCATTACTTGCATAAACACCAACTACTTCTATTTCTGGGTAATCGCTTTCTATTTTTGCAAGTGCTGCATCTCTCCACGCCACTATATTAGCTGCACTTGGGGATGCTATCATAACAGCAACCTTACCTTTTGGCTCTGGCATTTGATTAATTAATGCTTCTAAGAATGCTTCTCCGATAGCCTCATCTGTATCTGGTAGCACACAATATGCACGTTCTGCATTTTCAGAATCTGAGTCAAATGTGACAACTGGTATATTTGATTCTGCTGCTTGGGCAAAAACATTCGTTACACTTGTTGCATCATTTGGTGCAACAGCCATGCCATCCACTTGACGTGTTAGCATATCTGTTAATAAGTTAATTTGTTTTGCAACATCAACTTCACTTGTCCCGTTCCAAATAACTTCTGCTCCAATATCCTCACCTGCTTGAAGTGCGCCCTCTTTAGCTGCTTCCCAGTAAGCTGCGCCCACCATTTTCGGGCTAACAAAATATGTTTTCATATCTTCGCTAGCAGCCTCTGTGCCTGTTTCTGCTTTAGTTTCTGATGTTTGATCTGCTTTAGGTGTCGAGCAAGCTACAAGTGATAATGCCAATATTAATGATAATCCTACCTTTAAAAACTTTTTCATATTAAGTCTCCTTATTTTTTGTTGTTATTATCACACCCATTTTGCATTCATAAAATGAGTGTTAACGAATAAAAATATTGCTAAACTTTTTTCTTTAATTTAGCAACGCTTACTAGTAGTAAAACGCCTAAAATTATAGATTGATATATTACGCTCATACCCATTAAATTAAGTCCATTCCTAAGTATTCCTATAATTAATATACCTAAGAAAGTTCCTTGTAATTTACCTTTACCACCATTAATATCTATGCCACCAATTAAGGCTGCTGTTATTATATCAAGTTCATACCCCGAACCTAATGTAGCCTCTGCACTTGAAAGGCGAGTTAGTAAAAATACTGTTGCTATTGCTGTTATCACGCCACACGCACAAAACAGCATTATCTTCACTTTTTCTGTGTCAATCCCACTAAAGCGTGCTGCTGTCTCATTATTTCCAGTTGCTTTTATATATCTTCCAAGATATGTTTTTTCGAGTATTAAGTAAGCTATAATATAAAACAAAATCATACACAACACACTTACTGGAATTCCTAAAATATCTGCACCAAAAATATCAAAAAATGATTGTGGGTATCCACTTACAGCCCTACCATCTGTAATAATATAGCAAAGCCCCCTAAATAAAACCTGTGTACCTATCGTAACGACAATAGCTTGTATTTTAAGTTTTGCTACAATTAAGCCATTTATAAGCCCCACACCAATGCCTATCACAAGTGCTATTAACACACTTAAAATAACACTATGCCCCATCTTTAAAAATGTTCCTGCACAAACTGCACTAACACCGATAATAGAACCTACTGATAAATCCATATTACCTGAAATTAAAAGCAGTGTAATAGGTATTGCTATAATACCTATTTCCGAAACCTGCCTTAAAATATTTATTATATTAGACACAGTAAGAAAATATGGTGCAGTAAAGCTGAAAACAATAAATTGTATTAAAATAACAAGTGTTAAAAATATGTATCGCATTGCATCTGGAGAAACACTTTTTTTATTAGTAAGTGCTTTTTCTTGCATCATTTAGTCCCTCCTTTGCGTTTAGACTTTTTAAACTTAATTAAATTAGCGCATAGTGCAAGAAGAATAATTGCGCCTGTAATAAAGTCTAGCCAGTATTCGCTTGCTCTTATCTGCACAAGACCATTTCTTAAAATGCCCATTAGGAAAGACCCAAAAACTGTGCCTACCACAGAGCCTGCACCTCCAAATATATTTGCACCACCTATTAAGGCTGCACCCATCGTTTGAAACTGCACTGTTGTCGCTGCTGTTGCTGCTTGAATACTTGCAAAAGTTGATGCAAATAAAATCCCAGCAATAGCCATTAAAAATCCGTTTATAGAATATACAGAAATTTTAATTTTATTTGTATTAAGTCCCATTATTGCAGCTGCTTCCCTGTTGCCTCCGTATGCGTATAAAAGGCGACCTTGTGGCGTATATTTAAGCGTGAATGCCATAAATGCAGCTATAAAAACATAAATTAAAACTTGAAGTGCTAATAATCCACCCGAAGAAGAACCTAACGCTAAAAAATCAGGGGTAAAATCTGTAAGCCATTGTGATTTAGTTATAATAACTGCAACACCTCTGAATATGTTCATATTGGCCAGTGTAACAATTATATCTGGGATATTTAATTTTGTAATTAAATATCCATTTAAAAATCCACATAATGTACCGAAAATTAATGTTAAAAACACATTAATGAAAATGGGAACTCCCGCATTATCCATCATTGCAGCAACCGAGCCACAAAGTGCAAGTAAACTTCCTACTGATAAGTCCATTCCACCAATCATAATTACCATCGTTACCCCAAGTGCAACAATCCCATTTATTGATATCTGCTGAATAATAACAGTTATATTTGTAAAATTTGCAAAGTTTTCAGATGATATACTAAAAACTAAAAATACAATTACCGTAAAAAGAATTATAGGTAGTTCTTTTATTTTTAAAATAGAGGTACCTTTATTTGTATTCATATTGCCTGTCCTCCGTTTTCATTGCCCTGCACTGTTGCTGCTTTTAAAAGTATTTTTTGATTTGCTTCATTTCTCATAAATTCTTTTTTAACACAGCCCTCATTCAGCACTAAAATTCTATCAGACATCCCTAAAATTTCGCCTAGCTCGCATGAAGTAAGAATAATTGCCATTCCATCTTTTGCAAGTTGGCTTATTAGCGCATAAATCTCTGCCTTTGCGCCAACATCAACACCACGAGTAGGGTCGTTTAATATAAGCAATTTCGGATTTAACGCAAGCCATTTAGCAATAACTACCTTTTGCTGATTACCACCACTAAGCTCATTAATTATCTGCGTTTCATCATAGCATTTAATATTAAGTAGCTTTATATACTCGCTTGCAATTTTCTTTTCTTTTTTACTGCTAATAAATGTGTTTTTGCATAATTTATTAATAACTGCAAGCGACATATTAAACTTTAATGTAAGCTTATATATAACGCCTTGTCGCCTTCTATCAGGGGGAACATACGCTATTTTATGCCTTATTGCGTCTTGTGGGGATTTAACTTTAATTTCCTCACCGTTCATTATAATTTTACCATTATATTTTTCGAGCCCAAATATAACATTTGGACATTCGGTTGCACCTGAGCCAATAAGTCCATAAAGCCCTAAGATTTCGCCCTCCCTTACACTAAACGACACATTTTTCAATGTATCACCATCGTTTAAATTATGAGCTTCAAAAACTATATCTTTAGGCTTAACATCAAGTTTTGGATAAAGCTCCTCAACTTCTTTTCCTATCATTTGCTCCACAACTTGCGTTGGTGTCATGTTTTTAAGCTCATCCACATAAGTAGTTATGCCATCTCTTAAAACAGTGATTTCGTCACAAATTTCAAAAATCTCATTGAGCCTATGCGAAACATAAACTATCGCTACATTTCGTGCTTTCAAGCCTCTTATAGTATTAAATAAATTCTGCACCTCATGTTCTGGAAGAGCGCTCGTTGGCTCATCCATAATAATAATTTGTGCATTTGCAGCTAGTGATTTTGCAATTTCAACAATTTGCTGATTTTGAACACTTAAATTTTTCACAATTGTTGTAACTGAAAATTTCCCACCTATTGAATCAACGATATCTTGCGCCCTATTTTCCATCTCTTTCCAGTTTACAAGATTATTTTTCAAAATACTTTTATCGCCGATAAAAATATTTTCAGCCGCAGACAAATTTTGAAACAGATTTAACTCTTGATGTATTATTGCAATCCCTGCCATTTTTGCCTGCATTGCATTGGCAAATTTAACGCTCTCACCTTTATACCAAATCTGACCATCATCAAAATTATAAATACCTGTAAGTATACGCATTAAAGTTGATTTACCTGCTCCATTTTCACCCACAAGAGCCATAACTTTTCCTTCTTTAAGTGTGAAGTCTACACCCTTGAGTACTTTAACTTTAGAAAATGATTTGTAGATATTTTCCATTTTTAAAAGTGCTTTATCCAAAATAACACCCCTTACTTTGCAGTGTTTACGCAATTAGTTTTTTTAATTTCAAATTGCGTGTCTGCATAAAAATTATCATTAGGTTTTAAATAAAAAGCTCCATGTTCTGCTGGATTTTCAAGAGCCATCGCATTAGAACACCATGTTTGAGGTTCAACTGCAACAAATCCCTCTGTCGTTGTTTTATTCCAAATTATCCAGTATTTAAAAATTTCACTAGCACTATAATGCATTTCATACCCAGATTTCACATCTCTTAAAATTGCAACCCGTTTACCTTTTGTGCCTGTGTAGAGTAAATCAATGCATTTCTCAAGTGGATTTGCACCATCATCACTCGCAATACGTTTTTCTATTTCACTTAATTCTGCCACTTCTCCATTAGGTAATCGATCAATTGGATCATCCACACATCTTGCGCTTATTGGCACATGTAATTTAACATGCTCTCCATTTTGATTATTGCAAAAGTTTACATTTAATGCTGTGTGATAAGCTAGTCCAAATGGAAAAATTTTTTCGCTTTTGTTATGCCCACTAAATCGCTGTCTTAATCCATCCTTATCTAACCTACACTCTAAAGTAAAGCTTACATCTATTGGTATACTTTTTCTTAAAACTTCATCTTGTGTGTCTGCTTTTAAAACTACTACTGCATAATCTTTACCACTAAATGTGCTGTCAATCTTCCATTTATATGTGTGTAAAACGCCGTGTATATGCACTTTGTTAGGATAATTTTGAAGAAATTTATATTTAACACCATCGTATTCATAAAATCCATCTTTAATACGATTAGCCGGCAAAAGAACTGGTACACCATAAGCATACGGGTCGTTGATAAGTGTTTGTTCATCTTTTGGAGTTCTTAAAACATCAAATGTTTTATCATCTTTTTGCCATGTGAGCTTTATCACATTCGCACCAAGCTTTGGCACCACAACAGCAGTATAATTTTGTGCGCTAAACTCAATTGCTTCTACACCATTCCAATTAATTTTTTTTACATAACTCATCTTATTACACTCGATTCTATTTTTTCGATGAATCGATTCCAAGTTTTGAAATAAAAATAGTTTCTTTACCCCAAAATCAAATACTGCCTATTTTATGAAAACAGTTTTACGATAATTTGTACATTTTTTCGTGAGATTTTTGTTAAAGAAACATTTAAGTTTGGAATCGATTCATTTGTTTATTAAAATTATAACAAATATAATTTATAGTTTCAATATGCAAATTGAATGCAAAATAATTGTTTTTGTTGAATATTTTTGTGCAAATATACAAAACATTTATATATCCAATATAATTTATTCGATATGTTTGATTTATTTAATATTTTTCACCGTGTCACGTTCAATTAAGCTATGTTCTAAAATAATAGTACCACCTTGCTTTTGCTTTTCTCCAATTAACAAACATAATTTTTCTAGCGCAGTTTTCCCCATTTCATAGCGTGGTTGCCCTATCGTGGTAAGGGGTGGATATGTATATTCTCCGACGTTTATATTATCAAAGCCTATTATCGAAAGATCTTCTGGTATTTTAATATTAGCTTGCCAAAAAGCTTTCATTGCACCAATTGCCAAATGGTCAGATGATGCAAAAACAGCTGTGAAATCACATTTTTTATTTATTAACTCTTTTGCACATCTATATCCCTCATCATAGTTATAAGCGTATGCATTAACTACGATTTTTTCATTAATTGCAATACCATTTTCCTCTAAAGCACTCTTATACCCACTAAAGCGACACTGACTACTATCCCTATCTTCTCTTGGACCTGTAATAAGTGCAATTTTTTTATGACCTTTTTCTATAAGATATTCTACTGCCATTTTAGCTTCTTTTACATT
>CAZVOQ010000029.1:7359-11112 GCA_964628475.1 uncultured Oscillospiraceae bacterium
TTCACCGTACATACTTCCTCATACGGCATAAATGTTGATATAGAAACAGTCGGACTTTGAATTTTTTTTATTAAATTCAAAGTTTGCTGAGATATTTTATGCGACATTATAATATAACCATCTATCTGCTTTTCTTCAAGTTCATTTAAAATTTTAATCTCTTTTTGGCTATTATTATCAGAATTGCAAAGTATAATAGAATAATTTTCATTATGTGCTACGTCCTCTGCCCCACGCACAATTTCGCTATAATATCCGTTAGAGATATCTGGTAAAATAATACCAATAGTCTTTGTTTTTCTACTCTTTAAGCTACGTGCAACAGCATTTGGGTGATACCCTAGCACTTTCATCGAATTTAAAACTTTTCGCCTTAATTCATCACTAACAGAAGATTCGTTATTTAGCACACGCGAAGCAGTACCTACACCTACACCTGCATGTTGTGCAACATCTTTTAAACGTATAGTTTTTTTCTTGTTGTACATTGGATATCTCCTTTAATTTATCTAGTATTTTTATAGCTACATCAATAATATTTATAAGCAATAAAACAAAATTAGTATTAACATACTTAATATTTGTAAATTCTAACACAATATGATGATATTTTCAAGATAAATTAACGGCTAAAATTCCCAAACGATTATATGCCTAGCTTTACTCATATAATCCAAAGCTGTTTCGATGCTTAAAAAATATTTTTCTTTTTATTATTTAAAATTAAATCTAATTGAAATCCTTGAAAATTGGTAGTTTTAATTTTTTTACTGATTTTGGTGAAATTTTAATTATCACAAACAAGAAAAGCTAGGTAAAACCTAGATTTTTTCTTTTGTTGCAAGACGTAACTAAACTGGATGTTAATCCTTCATCCTTTTCAGACTCGAACTCTCACTCTTGTTTTTTCATCTTATTAAAACATATATTTATCATTTATAAATATCTAATGATATAATATACATTTGAGTATTTTCTAACAAAATTGTAACACAAAACATATCCTTTGTAAATAGGATTATATATTCTAACTCTTACAATGCTTGTACTAATCATTGCTTTACTAAAACAGCAAGAGTCTGTGTTAATATATCTACCTTAGTCTGCATCATCTGCGGTACCTTATATTTTATTTGATATTGTAAATTCGGATAATTCCTTGATATTTTATCATAATTATGATAAAATACAGCTATAGGAGGTAATGTTATGAGTATTATAAGACCTGTTTCGGATTTACGAAACAATTTTACAGAGATTTCAAAAATCGTACATGAAAAAAAAGAGCCTGTCTTCCTAACTAAAAATGGTTATGGCGACATGGTAGTTATGAGTATAGAGTCCTTTGAGGCAATGCAATTTGAGGGTGAAATATTCTCAAAACTTGCTGAAGCTGAAAGAGAAGCTGAGCGTACAGATACTAGATTCACTACCGAAGATGTACGTAAAGCAGTAGCAGAGGCAATAGGTGATGTATAAATTAAAGTACTTGCCAATAGCAAGGAATGATATTACGAATATAGCGTGGTATGTTGCTCATCAACTTAGTAACCCTGTAGCTGCAAAAAATCTCACAGAAAAAATGTTGAGTCGTGCTGAAATGCTAACAACTTCGCCATTTATTAACCCTGTTTATATTCCGATAAAGCCTCTTAAATTCGAGTATCGAAAATTATTTGTAGGTAATTTTATCATGTTCTATTATGTATCAGAAATAGATAAAACTATAACTATCGCAAGGGTTATCTATTCAAAACGAGATTTTGAAAAATTCTTAGATTAAATATTCTTTTGAACAAGCGAGTGCATACGACTTGTTCTTTTTTAATGACAAAATTTTAGTTGCAATTAACTTTATTAAACACATCTTTGCTAATAATCCCTTTATGGTTATTTTTAATTATCACCTTTTGAAGTTCACCCTTATTTTCAACTTGTTTTCCTAAAAGATAATCTTCTACATAAGTTTTTTGTAACAGTATATTTCCACACAGTTTTTCATTTTTCAAAAGCTTGTTTATCGTTTCTCTACTCCAAATCTCTTTACCTGTAGGTGAAGGGATTTTTCTTTTATGTAATTCTTTTGAAATATAACTTAAACTCTTACCGTTTAATCTTAGCTTAAATATTAGCCGTATATTTTTCGCTTGATTTTTATCAATTTCAAGTCCATTATCAGTTTTTACATATCCATAGCAGATAAAATTATTATATCCTGAAGTGCCTTCCGCAAAGCCTTGTCTTATTCCCCACTTAATATCTTCGCTTTTACTTCTATTTTCTTCTTGTGTTATCGCTGCATACGTTTCAAGTATAAGCATTGTATTAGCATCAAGGAGTTTCATATTTTCATTTTCAAACCATACATCTATTCCTTTACTTTTAAGTTCATAACATATCTTTACTAAGTCTAATGTGTTTCTTGATAGCCTACTGACTGATTTAGTTATAATAATATCTACTTTTCCTTTTCGGCATTTAGCTAGCAATTTTTTAAGTTCAGTTCTATTCTTCATACTCCTCCCACTTCCTTGCTCTGAGTATATGCCTGCGTTTATCCAAAATGGATTACTATCTATCATTTTTCTAGCATTGCTGATTTGATTTTCAAGACTACTATATTGGTCATCCTGCACATGGCTCACTCTACAATATCCGGCAACCTTTTTAGCTGTTGTAATTCTTTCCATATCTACCACAGAATTAGATGATATATATATTACTTCTTTCATTTATATTTCCTTTCTAACATATGAATACTAATTGTTCTTGTTTTGCCCCTTTTGAGCGAGAATTTTTAAGTTCTTGTGCTAGATTAAATTTGTCAATTTCAATTATAGCTATATGATGATTTTTAATTAGGTATTTATTATGTTCACCATCATTTAAAGGCTGTATCCCTAAAGTAGAAAATGTTTTTTGCAACATCACTTGTCCTATATGTTTTTCATTTGAGATTAGCTTGCTTATCGCTTCTTTATTCCATTTTATTTTACCAGTTGGCGAAAGGACATCTTTTTCTTCTAATTCCTTTGAAATTTTCCCAAGACTATTTCCATTTAAATATCTATTAAATATAAATCTAACAATTTCAGCTTCGTTTTCATCTATCACTAAACTTCCATCTTCTTGCTTTCTATATCCATAGCAAACTCTATTTGCGATTTTTGAATTTACGTTATTAAATGATTCTCTCATCCCCTTTTTTATTCTTTCAGATTTTGTTAATCTATTCATCTTTTTAATTCCTTTCAATTTTGTAATAAAAAAAAGCACAATAGTTTATACTATCGTGCCTTAAATTAGATACTTAATTTTTATTAAAGTGTGATATTTGATCTCGGATTTACATTAATATTATTTAGCTTTAAAAAGAAAAAATTGACAGTTTTCTAAACAAAAACTGTCAACCTATCTTGATCAGATAACCTAATCTGAACCCCCACGCATTTTTTTCAGCTTTTCACGAAGGACTTGAACTGTTGATTACACCAATAAATCCAATAAATTTTATTTTCCTACGATCCTTTATCATACCTTAATATCTGATAATTAATATTTTATACATCTAATTATACAATATTTCGACGAAAAAATCAATATTATCAATTTTTCTGAATATTATTATTTAATAATCATAATATGTTACAAACTTATATTCAACTCATTTGTATCTCTTTAAGTTTATTTCTGTCATATATCATAAGCCATAGAATTTCATTTATCGCACTTTGAAGGATAATACAGATATCT
>CAZVOQ010000029.1:11122-11493 GCA_964628475.1 uncultured Oscillospiraceae bacterium
ATATATTAATAGTGATTAATATTCTACTACTCAATTAATATCTATTTTACTATACTTAGCTAGTAGATTGTATGCATTTTTTTGCATAATTTGTCAGTTTTTAAAAATACAATTTATTACTGCTCATTTTAATTTCACATTAATATCATAAAAAAGTTGGTTTTAATATAACCATATAAAATAAAAAATGACAATTTTAATTTTAAAAGTCAACAACTTTGGAACTATCACTCTAAAAATTATATTATTATTTATCAATGCTAGAGATATCTACAAAAATAAAATGATCTTGACTTTATTTTAATTAACTTATAAAAACCTGTGAGTTAAACTTTCCTTTGATATAACCTAATTTCACATATTATACATGA
>CAZVOQ010000029.1:11503-13313 GCA_964628475.1 uncultured Oscillospiraceae bacterium
TGAGTAAAATCATACAATCCCTGCGCAAACAGGAATTCGTTCACAAACTTCTATTAATGTCCTTGCATAGTCAAACGCTTTTCTTTTTACAATATTTTGATTTACACACAGCAATACAATCAGAATAGAAGTTGCTAATACTATTATTGATAAATAATCTGTAATGGGTTCTACAAAAATCATCAAAAAACTACGTGGAGAAATAATAATCTCTCTTATAAGGAAAATAACATATATGATTAAAGCAATTACTCTACTCCCATATAGATTTCTCCAAAAATTATACTCTTTTAACTCTTGATAAACTCTTGGTTCACTTTGGCGATTTTGGTTTGCATAGGTTCTAAGAATATTTGTTGCTGAACAATACTGCATGTCATCTTTAGAACACTCTTCTGAAGCATCAATTGGTAAACTTAATCCCTCAAAAGAGTTCATTTTTGTATGGTATCGTTTTTTTGTGATTTCATCAAAAGTATTATCAGAAAATCTCTGTACTATTGTTGTAGGCATACCACCTAATTCTTTATACATTTTTTCTTCATATGCTTTCCCTAAATTTCTGGCAATTTTACTTGTAAATACAAGAATTAAAACACATATAAAAAGTCCTATAGAATATTCTTGCCAATCATTTTTGACTATACCTTCTAAAAGAGCAATAATAACAAATGGTGTCACTAACACAAGTACAGGCATCACACGAGCATGAAAAGTAAAATCATCAAAAAAAAATTTTAATTTTTCCATGACCCTACCTCTAATCCCAACTTTCTACATCTTCGCTAAATTTAAGTGGTGTTGCAGTGCTATAATCAATCCTGTCCAGAGTTCCTCTATGATGCCATTTTGATGAAGACCGTGCTTCAAAAACTCTTACTCCCCGACGTATGTAGGCATTGACTACCATTTTTTTGGGATGTTCAGAATTTTTAGCTATAGTTACGAACGCTGTCTTATTAGGTGATGTATTCTTTGGTTTAATACTCCCTACAATTCTATTCAACACACTTGTAGACACATTATGGCGACTTCCATGATGAGGTATCTGATGGAATTTTATTCCTGTAAGATCAAGCCCTATTAAATCAGCATAATCTGCCGCCACTGTCAATGCTTTAATGCCAGCATCACCTGTAAGCAAAAAGGAGCCGTCCTCACTCATATCACCATAAACTACAATAGATGTTTCGTTTTCTGGTGATGTCGTTACATTTTCCCTAAGTGCATCTTTATCCCAAAAATCTTTTATCGTATCACTTATGTCCTCAAGCACTTTTTTAATAAATGAAATAGAGGTGCTCTCTTGTAGAGGAGTTTTTGCAGATTCAACTATCTGTTGTATAAAGAACTCCTTAGATGGCGATATAATAGTTAAAGGCATATCAGTAAAGACTTTTCCTTGGAAACCTTCGTGTATTTCCGTGTTTTGTTCTAAAGCTTTTTCCTCTAGGGCAGCAATTGATGAATATGTTTCTTTGAGTTCATCTTCAAGCTTTTTAACAGTTTTTCGTCTGTCATTTATTTTTTCGTATAACTCTTTGGCATATAACCAAGGTCGATTCATTACCAAATGTCCAACAGTACACTTGTCAAAAATTTCTTTCAAGCCAGAAGCATGATCATCATCGCTATGAGAACAAATGACAATATCAATATGAGGTATTTCTTTATCAGTATAATACTTTTTAACAAGTTCTACCAAAGATTTACCATGTTCTGTGAAACCTCCATCATATATAACGATTATATATCTTCCTAATTCTTGCGAATAAAATCTAAAACAAGTAGCTGCAGCATCCTTACTACT
>CAZVOQ010000030.1:0-13238 GCA_964628475.1 uncultured Oscillospiraceae bacterium
ATTGAAATGAAAAATCAAAATGATATAGAAAAGGTTAAAAAAGCTGTATTATATATGAAAGAGGCGTTTTAAATGGAATATACAAACATTGCTGGAGTTCCTAATTTTTCTTGCACTGAATTTTTAAATAAGAAAACTAAATACTGCATTATTATTCCTATAATTAATGAAAAGGAAAATATTCACAAACAGCTGTTAAGGGCAAAAAGAAATAAAATTGATAGCATTTGCGATATTATAATTTGTGATGGTGGCTCAAAAGACGGCTCTAATGATTTAGAGTTTTTAGAAAATCTTGGAGTTAACACGCTTTTAATTAAAAAAGGAGCAGGAAAACAAGGCGCACAGCTTAGAATGGGATTTTATTTTGCTTTAAATAGGGGATATGAGGGGATTATAACTATCGATGGCAATAATAAAGATTCAATAGAAGATGCCAAAAAATTTATTGATAAGCTAGATGAAGGATATGATTTTATCCAAGGCTCAAGATACCAAACAGGTGGTAGGGCAATTAACACTCCAAAAATTCGCCATTTAGCTGTTAAATATATTCATTCGCCTATAATTTCTTTTACTGCAAAAGAAAAATTTACTGATTCAACTAATAATTTTAGAGGTTACTCAAAAAAATATTTAAAGCACCCGTTAACCCAAGTTTTTAGAGATATATTTATGACGTATGAACTATTGGCATACCTATCAACAAGAGCCTCCCAGCTAAAATTAAAAACATGCGAAGTTGGAGTGACAAGGGCTTATCCAAACGATGGCAAAGTGCCAACAAAAATTAGCCCTATAAAAGGCAATCTTTTATTAATGAAAATATTAATTCAAAATGCCTTAGGAAAATTTAATCCTTAAAAAAGAGAAATTAAAGGGGAAAAAGCGATATTATGAAATACGATAGAATAATAATTGGCGCTGGATTGTATGGGCTTTATAGCGCAGTATACTGTGCTAAAAAAGGCGACAATGTGCTTGTTTTAGAAATGGATTCTGCTCCATTTAAAAGAGCAACTTATATAAATCAAGCAAGGGTTCATATGGGATACCACTACCCAAGGAGTATTTCAACAGCATTAAAAAGCAAAAATTATTTTGATAAATTCTGTGTTGATTACAAAGACAGTGTTAAATCTGATTTTACAAAAATTTATGCAACTAGTAAAAACTTTTCTTGGACAAATAAAGAGCAATTTGAAAAGTTTTGCAAAGATAGCGATATTTTATGCGAAACTATTAGCAATACAACTTATTTTAAAGATGATATGTGTGATGGAACATTTATCACTAAAGAATACACGTATGATGGGCATATTTTAAGAGATGATTTATTAAATCAAGTTAGTGAATATAAAGATAATATAACTATTTTATATAACACGCATATAACTAATATTAATAAAGAAGAAGATGTGTATAGCATTGTTTTAAAAGATGGACAAGAGTTTAAATCAAAATTTGTTTTAAATAGCACTTATGCCTCTGTTAATCAAATAAACACATTAGCTGGATTTGAAACGTTTCCTATTAAATACGAATTATGTGAATTAATTATTTGCAAGGCTGATGATAAATTAAAAGACGTTGGAATAACTGTTATGGATGGGCCATTTTTTTCAATTATGCCTTTTGGAAAAACAGGAAACCACTCTTTAACTAGCGTTACATTTACTCCACATATAACTTCTTTTGATAAACTGCCAACATTTATTTGCCAAAAAGATAATGAAGATTTTTGTAGCCCACAAAGGCTAGGAAACTGTAATGATTGCAAAAATAAACCAGAATCAGCTTGGGGATATATGTCGCAACTTGCTAGAAAATATTTAAAAGACGAGTTTACGTTTACACACGTTGATAGCTTATTTTCAATGAAACCTATTTTAAAGCTAAGTGAAATAGATGATTCAAGGCCAACTTTAGTTAGGCAGTTTTCAACAAATCCAACTTTTGTTAGTGTTTTATCTGGTAAGATTAACACAGTTTATGATTTGCAGGAGGTTTTAGATGCAAACGATTAATAAAGAGAAAAATTTTGTGTCGGCTGTTGTGTATTTACATAATGAAAGCGATAGAATAACAGAATTTTTAAATGTGGTTAATTCAGCTTTAAGCGAAAGATTTACAACATATGAGATTATCTGCGTTAATGATAAATCAAGCGATGACACAACTAAAAAAATAGAAGAATTTTGCGATAAACAAAAGGTTAAAAGCTTAACGATTTTAGACACTAGTTTTTATCAAGGAAAAGAAAATGCAATGACAGCTGGCGTTGATTTAGCAGTTGGCGATTTTGTGTTTGAATTTGAAAGCGCTGGAATAGATTATGATAAAAGCTTGATTTTAGATATTTATTATAAGAGCCTTGAGGGCAATGATATTGTTTTTGCAATTAATGATGATAAGCAAAAATTTACATCGAAATTGTTTTATTCTTTATTTAATAAATTTTCTAATATGCAATACAAAATCAAAACTCAAAGATTTTCAATTATTTCAAGACGTGGGATAAATAGAGTGAAATCTATGGGAGTAAAAACAGTTTATAGAAAAGCTGTTTATGCTTCTTGTGGATTAAAAGTTAGTGAAATTAAATATAATAAAATAAAAAATATAAATGTTTTTCAAGAAAGAAAAGAACAAAAGCAAGAACTTGCCATTAATTCTTTAATTTTATTTACTGATATTGGATATAAAGTTAGCATGAGTTTAAGCTTAGTTATGGCATTTATTCTTATGCTAAGCGGAATTTACACTGTTGTGACTTATTTAGTTTTTTCAGCGCAAGAAGGCTGGACAACCACAATGCTTGTTACCTCTTTTGGCTTTTTTGGATTATTTATTATATTATCTATAATCACAAAATATCTAGCGTTAATATTAAATTTAGTGTTTACAAAAAAACAATATACAGTTGAGAGTATTAAAAAAATAACAAAATAGAATAATTTAAGGGCTTTTATACAAACTAATTTTAAAAGAAAGGAATTTTAAAATTATGTATAAAAGCCCGTTTTATATTATAATAATTTATCCAGTTATTATTTTATTATTGTTTGTAGTGTATTATATATTTTCAGGTGAAGTAGTTTATTTATATATAGTATCAGTTTTATGCATTTGGTTTATATTTTATTTAAAAAATTTAGTTTATATTATTAATGATAATAATTTAATAAAAAAAACAGGAAGATTTTTAAAAATAGAAAAAAGGCTAAAACTAGATAAGATTATATCGTTTTCACATTATAATTTTAATATTTTAAAAATTAATATAATAATTATTAAACATTTAGAAGGCAAAATGTTGATAACTTTCTTAAAAGAAGAAGACATAAAAAAAATTATAGAGAAATTATAAAAAACTTATAAAATACTTCTCTTGATATTTTACTGATTTAATTATATAATTATATTAAAATTAACGTAAAAGACAGTGGAAAGGAAGTTGAAATGGCAAGAAAAAAATTAAACAAAGACCTGATTTTTTCTTTAGATATAGGAACAAGAACGGTTGTTGGAATTGTTGGGAAAATGGTTGATGAAAAGTTTTCAGTTATAGATTATGAAGTTATCCCACATCAAAAGCGCTCTATGCTAGACGGACAGATTGAAGATATTGATGAAGTTTCAAAAGTTGTAGCTAAAGTGAAATCAGCACTTGAAACTAGAAATAAGATTAAATTTTCTTCCGTTGCTATTGCAGCAGCTGGACGCTCTTTAAAAACAGAACGTGTTTTAGTTAAAATTGATATACCAACAAAAGAGCCAATTTCTCAAGAATTAGCCCAATCTTTTGAAGTTAAAGCAATTTCAACTGCCCAAAATAGAATAGATACAGCCACAGAAAAAGCAGATGAACTTCCTTATTTTTGCGTTGGATATAGTATAATTGGATATAAATTAGACGGATATGCAATGAAAGAGATAAAAGGGCATCGAGGCAAAGAAGCCGAAGTTGAAGTTATAGCTGCATTTTTGCCGAGTATGGTAGTTGAGAGCTTGTATTCTGTTATGGAAAAAAATAAGCTAGAAGTTACTAGCCTTACATTAGAGCCGATTGCTGCAATGAATGTTATCGTGCCACCAGAAGTAAGGCTGATTAATATTGCTTTAGTTGATATAGGTGCAGGAACTTCGGATATTGCAATTTCTCAAAATGGAAGCATTGTAGCATACGCTATGGCAACTATAGCCGGCGATGAAATAACAGAAGAAATTATAAAACACTACCTTGTTGATTTTCAAACAGCAGAGGAAATGAAAATTATGGCAGTAAAGGGCAGTGTTACATATAAAGATATTTTAGGAATTGAATACACTATAAAGCCAGCAGACTTTTATTCAACTATTCTGCCATCAGTTGAAACACTTGCAGATTCTATAACTAAAACAATAATTGATATAAACGGCTCATCTCCAGCGGCGGTATTTTTAGTTGGTGGTGGTAGTTTAATTCCAAATCTGCCAGAAGTAATCGCTGAAAAATTAAATATTCCAGTTTCGAGAATAGCAGTTAGCGGAAGTAATTATATTAAATCAGTAGTGATATCAAATGAAGATTTAACTAGCCCAGAATTTGTAACGCCAATTGGCATAGGAGTTACTTCTATTAATGATAAAGGCTATAACTTTTCAAATATTTTTTTAAACGATAAAAAATTTAAAGTTTTTGATACGAATAATTTAAAGGTTATAGATGTTTTATTAATGGGTGGATATAAAACAAAAGAAATTTTAGGGCGCTCAGGCGCTGATTTAAAATTCACTTTAGATGGCAAAGAAAAATATTTTAAAGGCGAGATTGCAAAGCCAGCTCAAATAACTCTTAATGGAAATCCAACTACGCTAAATACATTTATAAAAAAATGGGATAAAATTGAAATAATTCCAGCAGTGAGCGGAAAAATGCCGACAGTTAGAATTATTGATGTAATAGATAAAACAAAAATTTTAACTGTTTATTTAGATGAAAAAGAGTATAAATTTAATCCAGTAATAATAGTTAATAATGAAAATAAAGAATTAGATTATAAAATTTTAAATGATGATAATATTAGCATTATAAAAGAATTTACTGCTTTAAATTTATGCGAATTAATTGGAATTGATTTTGATGAAACAATTATTTATAAAGATAATAAGGCTGTAGATAAAGATTACATACTTTTAGAAAACGATATTTTATCAACAGCTATAGAAGATGAAGCTGAATTAGCTGATAACTTTAATGAACTAGCAAATAAAATTCCAAAAAAAGTAGAATTAAAACAAGAAAAAAAGGGAACTGCTGCAATTCAAATTATATTAAATGGAAAGCCGATAATTCTGCCTCAAAAAGATGATTTTTATCCACATCAGCTATTAGAAGTGCTAAATCATATCGAATTTGATTCTGAAAGTCAAGTTGGAGTAAAAAGCATGAATATTAATGGCAAATCAGCCGAATTTATAAGCACGATTAGAGATAAAGATTATGTTGAAATTAAATTCACTTCATAAAAGGCGAAAAAATATAATTAGATAATTATAAGGCAAACTGTATATAGCTATATACTTAAAAAATAAACAAGTGGCATTCAGCCACTTGTTTTTTTTAATAAATAGAGAGAATGAAGATGTAATAAACACTGATACAATTCGTAAATATATTTTTATTATAAAATAAAAAGCAAAACTTAGTATTCGCAAATAGTAGGCAAAGATGGCTTAATGTTAACAAAGTTGATAAAAAGCTTTATATAAATTAAAGGAATGGCAAAAGCCATTCCTTTATGTTTTTTTATTCTTTATAACTAATATAAACATTTTATTAAAAAATAAGAAAATGCAAAAATGGCTTTTAATAAAATATTTAATATAGAGTTAAAAAATAGGCTATATAAATCACATAATTTTTGATTTATCATGGCATGCTTTCATTGCATTTATAACGCTAGAGCGCATTTTAGTGTCTTCTAAAACTTTAACTGCCTCAATAGTTGTGCCACCAGGAGAGCAAACATTATCTTTTAATTTTCCAGGATGTTCGCCTGTTTCTAAAACCATTTTTGCAGCCCCTAAAACAGCTTGAGCTGCAAATTTATATGAAGATGCTCTGTCCATACCATGTAAAACAGCGCCATCTGCCATTGCCTCTATAAACATATAAACATAAGCAGGGCTACTTCCACTAACAGCTGCAACTGTGTCAAATAAATTTTCTGTGATAGTTTGAGTTTTGCCAAAACCATTTAATATATTAATAACAGTTTTAAATTCTTCATCGCTAACAAATTCATTTTTGCAAACAGCTGTCATGCCTTCTAGCACCATAGCAGGAGTGTTTGGCATTGTTCTTATTATTTTAGCATTTGGAAAAATCCAGCTTTCTAGTTCTTTTAAAGTTTTTCCAGGGGTTATAGAGATAATAATTTTTTCTTTTGCAAGAAAAGGGGAAATCTCATTCAAAACTCCTTTATATAAATGAGGCTTTACTGCAACAAAAATTATATCAGCATTTTTAGCCACATTAGTGTTATCTAAAAAAGTGTTAACATTGTATCTTTCTTTTAATACTTCAAGGGGAGAATTTGAGTAATCGGAAACGTATATATCATTTGCATCTGATTTTTTTGAGGCAAGTATTCCTAAAATCATAGCTGTAGCCATATTGCCAGCTCCAATAAATCCAATTTTCATAAAATCAACTAGTCCTTTCTTAATGTTTTGCGTGTTTTTGCTGTATTCATATTTATAAGTGGCAAAACTTAATTAATATTTCGCAGAAAAAATGCAAAACCAAAACATATTTTTAAGCTTTTTATTTTAATAATTTAATATTATCATAATAATACGTCATAGTAAATAATTAGTTTTATAAATTTGCAATAGTAGTAAATATATGGTAAAGTTTATTATATAAAAATAAAAAGGAGATTAATTTTATGAACGTAATTGTTATTGGAAGTAGTTATTGTCAGGACACTTTATACGCATTAATGAAACTTAAAGATGCAGGAGTGAAAACTGAATTTCGCAATCTTGCAACAAATTTTACCCATTTAAAAGAATATTTGAATTTAAGGGATACCCATCCATTTTATGTAAGCGTTAAAGAGAGGGATTTATTGGGCATGCCTTTTATTAGATTTAGTGATGGAACTGAAACTTTATATGTTAAAGAGGCGCTAGAAATAATTAAAAGTAGACAATAAAATATTAAAAAGTTGAATGTATTTGTATTAATTAACTAAAAGATGTGTGATATTTTTTACACTTATCTGTAGTTACAGCACAGAAATTTTGCTTTAGATATAGTAACATTAAATTAACAAGATTGAATACGTAGAAAAATTCAATGTAAATAATTAAAACAAGGAGAACTACAATGGAGAAGAAAAAATTATCACTTGGTCTTGCAATTTTACCAATAATCGTTATGGTAGTAATGGCTTTAATGTCTTCTACAACATGGAAAATAGGCATGAACTTACCAATTTTCTTTGGTATTCTTACAACTGCTTTAATAGGCGCATACCTAGGATTTTCTTGGGGCGAAATGCAAAAAAGTTTAGTTGATGGCGTTGCAAGGGCTTTGCCAGCATTATTTATTCTATTAATAGTTGGTTTAATCATTGGAGCGTGGATTTCAGGGGGAATTATCCCAACGCTTATCTACTACGGGTTAAAAATAATTTCACCAGCTGTTTATATCCCAGTTGCAGCTTTAGTAACAGGGATAGTGGCTATTTCAACAGGTACATCTTTTACATCTATTGCAACGGTTGGCATTGCATTGATGGCGGCAGGTCTTGGAATGGGCTTTCCAGCACCGCTACTTGCAGGCGCAATTATATCAGGCGCATATATGGGTGATAGCATGTCGCCTTTATCAGACACAACCAATCTTGCTTCTGCAATGACAGAAACAAATCTTTTTGATGTTATTTCAAGCTTAATGGTTTCTGGTATCCCTTCATTTGGCATATCTTTAGTTATATTTTACTTTCTAGGTGCAGGGCACGCACAGGGAGTATCAGTTGAAAGTGCAGAAATTATAGAAATACTAACAGGGCTAGATGCAAATTTTGTTATTTCACCACTTTTATTATTAGTGCCTTTAGTTACAATTATATTATCAATTAAAAAAATCCCTGCTATGCCATCACTAGTAATAGTTGCAACATTAGGTGCGCTATGTGCTGTATTTGTGCAAGGTGCATCACTTCAAGAAATTTTAAATCATATGACTAATGGCTACAAAAGTGCAACAGGTATCGCTATGGTTGATAGCCTATTAAGTAGGGGTGGAATGGTTTCCATGGCGGGCACTATCGTTTTGATGATGCTTGCAACTGCTATCGGCGGTATTTTAGAAAAACTAGGATTTTTACAAGTGATGCTAGATTCAACTTTAAAATTTGTTAAAAACGATGGACAATTAGTTGTTTTAGCTATAACTAGTAGTTTAGCAATCGCTTTTGCAACAGGCGCACAACTTCTTGCGAATATGCTTCCAGCTAGAATGTTTGTAGGCGAATTTAAGGCAAGGGGATTAAAGCCAGAGGCATTAGCTAGAATTTCAGCTACTATCGGTGGCGCATGTATAAACTTTGTTCCTTGGAGTGTTCCAGCCGTTTATGCATTTGGAGTTTTAGGCGTTGATCCTTTTGAGTTTATACCTTACTTAGTGTTTATGTACGTGTCAATTATCGTTAATATTATTTTCGGATTCACAGGATTTAATATGAAAGAAGAAAAAAATAAAAAAGAAAAAGTTGTTTCATAATTGTAGGAGGAAACTAAAATGAGTAGCAGAACAAAAGTTGTAATGATAGGAACAGGTACACCAAACACTGATCCTAGAAGAAGTGGTCCTTGTGTGGCGGTGGTTGTTGATGAAACAGCTTATTTAGTAGACTGTGGCCCTGGCGTTGTTAGACGTTGCACCCAGGCGTATCACATGGGTATTGAAGGGCTAAAATCAGAAAATTTAAAGCACTGCTTTGTAACACATTTACATTCAGATCACACAGGCGGATTATCTGATTTAATTTTAATGCCATGGGTTATGGTTAGAAATCAGCCACTAAAAATGATAGGCCCTAAAGGCTTAAATCACATGGTTAGCTGTATTAAAGAAGCTTATAAGGCTGATATAAACGAAAGATTAACTGGCTTTGAACAAGCTAATAAAGATGGAATAAAAGTTGAAATTACTGAAATAGAAGACAATGGCGGAATTGTTTATAAAGATGAATTAGTGACAGTTCAGGCTATACAAGTAGTTCATGGAACATTTGAAGGCTCTTTTGCTTTTAAATTCACAACTCCAGATAAAGTTGTTGTTATTTCAGGTGACACATTCCCTTGCGATGCTCTAATAGAAGCTGCAAAAGGATGCGATATATTAGTTCACGAGGTTTACTATGCAGATGGTCTTGCACAACGTGCTGAGCACTGGCAAAAATATCACTCAACACTTCACACATCATCAAAAGAGCTTGGAGTTTTAGCAAATAAAGTTCAGCCAAAAACATTAGTTTTATACCATCATCTATATCATTTTGATATAAATACATATACACCTGATTTATATGATAAAACAGATGCAATAGATAAAATTATGATTGAAGATGTTAAAATGAACTTTAAAGGCGAAGTTATCTCAGCTAACGATTTAGACGTTTTTGAATAATTAGATAATAGCAATCCTCATTATGTGGGGATTGCTTTAATTAAAACAAGGAGGAAACAATGGTTAAAGTTAAAGATTATATAGTTAATACGGTTAAAAAAAATTATGTTAAAACAAACGATGATATAAAATATGATTATAAAATTGATTGTGGCGATGGAATAAATATAATGCAAGTGTCAGAGGATTTAGTTAGCGAGATAAGAAATGCCGATTTAGAATGGATTAGAGAATATCCTAAAACTCCTATGCTAAAGCCAGCGGTTATAAATTATTGGTCGAAGATTGAAAAAATTAGTGATGATGCATTGTTTTTTACAGGTGGCTCGATGAGGGCTATAAAAGTTTCGTGTAGATTATTTTTAGAAAAAGGCGATAAGGTTTTGGGCTTTTTGCCAACGTTTAGCACAGGCGAAAGCGAAGTTAAACTTTGGGGCGCAGAATATGATGGAATTTACACTAAAAAAGAAAATGGCTTTACTCCTGATATTAATGATTTAATTAAAAAATATAATTCTAGCTACAAAATGATTTATATAGATAATCCTAATAATCCAACAGGAAATATTATCGATATAAAAGACATAGAAAAAGTTGTTGCACTAGCGCAAAAAGATGGAACAGGAGTTTTAATAGACGAGGCATATGGAGATTTTATGCCAATGGAAAATTCAGCTATTTCATTAGTTAATAAATATCCAAATATAATTGTTTTACGCTCATTTTCTAAAGGCTTTGGAATTGCAGGAATGAGAATAGGCTATATAGTGTGTGGCGATGAATTAAAGGTTCCTTTTTTTAAGGCAACTGAGCCTTATGGAGTGTGCGTTTTATCAAGAAGATTAGCCGCAAAATGTTTGAGTGAAGAAAATGATTTTTTAAAAAATAGCTTAGAAGAAACAAAAAAAGTTAAAGAAAAAATACTAAAGGAAGTTTTTGAAAATTTATTGATTTCAAATGCAGGTGAATATCTGCCAATAATGGTTATTAGCCATAAAAATAAAGATATAAACCTAGCTATCGAATTTGCAAAACTAGGTATAAAGGTTGTATCGGGAGAAGATTTTACAGCTTTAGATAAATCTTCAGTTAGATTTAGAATACCAAAAAAAGAAGAAATAAATGAAGTTATAACAGCGATGAAAAAAATAGATTTATTATAAATAATATACATATTATTGTAGTTTTCTTTGCGTGCAATATATTATTCACGCAAGGAAAACTTCGGTTTATACTATAAAATATACTATAAAAAAATCACATAAAAGGTGGATAATATGGAAGTTGCAACTAATAACTACTTACTGCCTTGGATAACCGAAAACGGGCATCCTAATATGGAAAAGTATCTTGATAAAGGCAGGCATGTTAAATATAAAGCTGGAGATTTTATATCACTACAAGGAGAAATAGAAAGAAATATAGTTTATCTCACTAAAGGCAAAGTGAAAGTGGCAGGATTAAGCGAAGAGGGCAATCAAAAAACATTTTGGTATAACACAGCCCCTACAATAGTTGGTGAGTCGTCTTTTTTTGATGAGCAGTTTTCTAATGCCTCAATTGTTGTTTGTGAAGATTGCGAAGGATATTTATTTAAGGGCAGTGATTTTCTTAGTTTACTAAAAAATGATACACAGTTACATACACAAGTTACAAAAAGTGTGGCTTTAAAAATAAGAATACTAATAAGCCAAATATTTGAAATATCTCATGCAAAGCCCGATAAACACGTCTGTAGGCTTTTATACAATTATGCTAAAACATATGGAATTTATAAAGAAGAGGGCGTTCTAATTGATTTAAATCTATCTCATAAAGAGATAGGAGCTATCTGTGCTTTACATCGAACAACAGTTGCAAAAATCTTTATAGATTTAAAAAATAAACAGATTATTTCTAGTGATGAAAATAATAATATTATTATTTTAAATTTAAATGAGCTTTATAAAAGAACAGTTTAAATACAATTAAAAATGGAATGGCTTTTGCCATTCCATTTTTGTATTAAATATCAGATAGTTTCCAAAGCTGTGTAAGTGTTGGAAATGCTGTGTTTTTTGCGATAACCATTATTTTATCATTAAATTCAATTGTTGTAGTACCACGAGGAACTATCATATCCTCATCCCTTTGAATTGAAACAACAACAACATCTTCAGGTACAGGCATTTCTGCAAGAGTAAGCCCTGCAAAAGGAAAAGCAGTTGGAATAATAACTTCTGTTAGCGAAGTTGTTCCAGCATCAAGGCTCATAACCTGACGAATTTGTTCGGTTTCAGCCTCTCTTCCAAGGATACTTGCAATATTATCTGTTGTTGAAACAACAATATCAATACCCAAAGTTTTCATAACACTTTTATTTTTAGGATTATTTACCCTAGCGATAGTTCTTTTAGCATTAAAAACTAATTTTGCCAGCTGGCAAGCGATTAAATTATTTTCATCAAGCCCTGTAACTGCTATAACGCCATAAGTGTTATCAATATTAGCTAAAGATAAAATATCTAAATTCGTTCCATCTCCATGGATAACTTTTATACCAAGCGAATTAGCAATCTTTTTGCAAAGACGCTTATCGCTCTCAATCACTATAGGATCATGCCCTGCAACAAGCAAAGTTTTAGCAAGGTGGAAACCAATTTTTCCTCCACCCACAACGCATACTTTCATATATTAATTCCTTTCATTTAAGAAAACATAAATATTTATTATATTAGTTATCAATTTCGCATAAAATCAGGGTTTCGCCTGCATTTAAGGAAACATCATCTGTGTAAAAAGACATTTTTTGCTCTTTATCTAGTATGGCGAATATACGCATATGATCATCTTGTCTAACTATTTTAGATGCCATTTTGCCAACCATATCTTTTGTAACAGGTATGCTTTTAAAAGATGTTGTGCCTTGACCAAATTGTAATGAGAATGTTTGATTATCATATTTTAAATAAGATAAAACATTGTCAACAGTAATAGAAGTAGGGCATAGAGTAGGAATAGCAAAGTGAGTTGAAAACACATCTTTTCGAGCAGGATCGTAAACTCTGCAAAGCACTTTTGGAACTTTAAAGATATTATGGGCAATTTGGCTAACCATTAAATTAACATTGTCATTGCTTGTAACAGCAGCAACAGCATCGCAGTTTTCAATGCCGGCACTCTTTAAAATATCGATATCTATAGCGACTCCAGTAACTCTATGGCCTGAAAAATTCTCAAGTAAGGCTAGGTTTTCTTCATGCTCATCAATTATTGAAACCTCATCGCCTTGATTTTCTAAAACCTGTGCAAGGTAAGTGCCAACTTTGCCAGCACCAACTATTAATATATTCATAAAATTAATTCCTTTTTTATACTTTGATTTAATTGGATTATACAACAAAGCTATTTTTTTTACAAGTAAAATTATTTAGCGTATATTATTATATATACATTATATAAAACAAAAAAATGTCGGATAAAATAAGATAAATAAAAAAAATAAAACTTTTTCAAAACTTTTTTTCAAAAAAGTGTTGACAAAAGGAAGAATGGGTGGTATACTAACTAA
>CAZVOQ010000031.1:0-13181 GCA_964628475.1 uncultured Oscillospiraceae bacterium
AAATGGGCGTTAGAGTTTTAGATGGCAAAATTTCTTTTGAAGAAAAATTCTTAAGACCAGATGAATTTTTAGAAAACAATGAAATAAACTTTACTTGCTATGGCGTTAAATGTGTTTATAAAAAATCAACCAAAAAAGGAATTTTAATAAACAATAAAGATGAATTTAATTCATATACTATCAGTAAAGATATAAGCGAAAAGATATTTAATCGCACAAACGAGATTGGATTAATAGAAATTTTTATTTAGCGATAGTAAGTTTATGCAGCTAAAGGCTGACATGGGTTAGATTTTATAATAAAAACAGTAAGAGATAATAAAATAATATCTCTTGCTGTTTTTTGTTTTAATAAAAATAATATAATAAAAAAATAAAAATAATTAAATAATATAAATGTTTTTTAAATTTAAAACTTTAAAAGCAATACAATATTACAAAAAAATATAAAGTTATTAATTTATGGAAAGTCTACTTGACATTTACTTTTTATTATGATATATTAAAAATGTAAAGTATACTTTCCTTAGGGGGTTGATATTATTGAAAAATAAGTTAGAAGAAATACGAAAATCAAAAGGCATTAAGCAAGAAGATTTAGCAGCAGCGCTTGAAGTATCAAGGCAAACAATAGGCTCGCTTGAAAATGGAAGATACAATCCTTCAATCATTTTAGCCTTTAAGATTGCTCGATATTTCAGCATGAGTATAGAAGAAATTTTTATTTATGAGGAGGAAGAATTATGAAAAATAAAAAATACTTTCTTATTATAGTTGGTATTATTTTAATAATACTTGGTGGATATCTTTATTTTATTAACAAAGAATTACCTACAAGTGATTTTATGATTTCTTTAGCTTATATTCTTATCGGGTGTGGCACGGGGATATTTGGTCATGGTGTTGGTGATATTATTTCAAAAATTCTTATAATAAAGCATCCAGAAATAAAAAAGCAAATCTCTATTGATAGTAAAGATGAAAGAAATTTATTAATTTTGTATCGTGCAAAAGCAAAAGCTTATGATTTTATGACTTCTTTTTATGCAACTATTTTACTTGTATTTGTAGTATTGCAAGTTAATGTAGCGATTATTATATTTTTAGTTTTTTCATATTTGTTAGTTCAAGGGTATGGAATGTATTATATAATGAAATATGATAAAGAAATGTAAGCACTTGATATTTATTTGAAATTAATAAAATTTATATAAACTTATATTAGATAGAGTTTTAATTTATCGTTTCATAAAATATAATAAATTGATTGTAATAAATTTCTTAACTGCATAAAATCAAAGCTAAAATTTATAAGGTATCTTCGGATAAAAAATTAAAATAGAAATATTATACCTAATACATGATAAGCTAAAAAATTTACAAGAGCATAAAAAAATAGATTATTAAAATACATAAGTTTAATTTAAAATAAGTCAATTTTAAAATTTCATTGAATAAAAAGAAAAGAGAAGTGTTTTGAAAGCAAAAAAATATACAGCTATTATTATAGGCTCTACCATACTTTCATTTGGGATATATAATATTCACAGTCAAAGTAGGATAACAGAAGGCGGAGTTTTAGGATTAATTTTATTATTAGAATATTGGTTTTTAATATCTCCAGCGATATCCTCTTTTATTATAGATGCAACTTGTTTTTTAATAGGGTTTAAAATACTTGGAGGGGGATTTTTCTTATCTTCAATTATTGCAACATTTTCCTTTTCATTATCTTATAGGATATGGCAAATATGGCCACCTATTATCCCTGATTTGTCGAATAGTCCATTTGTGGCTGCTTTAGTTGGAGCTGTATTTGTTGGAGTTGGAGTTGGGCTGTGTGTAAAGCAAGGAGCTGCAGCTGGAGCAGATGATACATTAGCATTAATATATAGCCACTATAAAAAAAAGAATATTGCAAGGTTTTATCTGATGAGTGATATAACAATTTTAACTTTATCACTAAGTTATATTCCAATAGAAAAAATAGGATATTCTATAATTTCAGTTTTAATTTCAGGATTTATTATAGGAAAAATCAGTTCAAGATAAATATTATTGTAATATACTTTGAAAAGGTAAATTAAAAAGAAAAAATATTTTATATAAAAATAATGCTAGGGCAGTTATAATTTCATAACTGCCCTAGCATTTACTATAAATATAAGTTGTTTTGGCAAAATAAAGCCTAAAGCTTACCTTGCAATCATAAAAATCTAAAATTATGTAAATTGATTATATTATAGATTATCTAATCCAACTTTTAAATCATCGATTATATCTTGAGCATTTTCAAGCCCACAAGATAAGCGCACTAAGCCTTCTGGAATTCCAGCATCTTCAAGCTCTTCTTTTGTATAAGTTGAGTGAGTCATTGATGCAGGATGTTCAATTAAAGTTTCAGCATCTCCAAGGCTTACAGCTAGAGTACAAAGTTGTAAACTATCTAAAAGCTTAATTCCGTTTTCTTTGCCACCTTTAACTTCAAATGCAATCATACCGCCGTAATCATCCATTTGTTTTTTAGCCACTTCATGGTTAAGATGGCTTTCAAATCCTGGGAAATAAACTTTTTCAACCATAGGATGATCACGTAAAAACTCAGCTACTTTAACGCCGTTTTCACAATGTCGCATCATACGAAGTTCAAAAGTTTTTAAACCTCTTAGAATTAAATAAGCTTCATGAGGCCCTAAAACAGAGCCTGTCATATCTTTAATACCAAATAATCTAACTTGAGATATAAAATCGCTCTTTCCACAGGCAAAACCAGCTATAACATCGCCATGTCCATTTAGATATTTTGTTGCTGAATAAACAACAACATCAGCGCCTAAATCAATAGGTCTAGTTAAATATGGAGAGGCAAAAGTGTTATCACATATAACTTTAATATCCTTATTATAAGAATGAACGGTATCGGAAACTAATTTAATATCGCTAATTTTCAAAGTTGGATTAGCAGGTGTTTCAAGATAAACAGCACAAGTATTTGGCTTTAAAGCTTCCTTAACTGCCTTAATATCAGAAGTATCTAAAAAAGTTACCTCAACGCCATACCTAGAGATGCCATGAGCTAGAAGTGCATAAGTGCATCCATATAAAACTTCATCTGCGATAATATGACTACCAGCACTAGCCACTGTCCAAAAAACAGAAGATATAGCGCCCATACCAGAAGAAGTTGCAACACAAGCCTCGGCATTATCTAATGCAGCAATTTTAGCTTCAAGCACAGATGTTGTTGGGTTTGCAAGACGAGAATAAATATAGCCAGATTCTTTTCCTGAAAAACGATTACCGCCTTGTTCGCAGCTATCAAAAATAAATGTTGAGGTTTGATAAATAGGAGTTGTCAACGCTCCATAAATTGTATCTTTAACATTTCCAGCATGAATAGATTTTGTGCCAAAACCTTTTTTTGAATAATTCATATGAAAGTTTCTCCTTTAAATAATTAGAATTTCTTAATTAATTTAAGTGGAATGACTACATAACTATATTACTTACACTTTTATTATATCACTATTTATCGAATAGTAAATAATTTTAACAGATTGTTAACAATTATGAAATGTAGAAAAACTATATGAATATATAGTTATTTTGATGAACACATTTTGAACATAATATATTGAAAATTATAGAATATTATGATATAATTAACTTACATACATAAATCCAATAATATTTAAATTAAATGGCGTATTTTGAAGTATGCTTAATTTATTTAAGAATTAATAGGAAATATGTAATATGTGTAGTGTCGAATGACGCATTTAAATACTTGGTTAAATATGTGAAATTAACTTTTGCTATATTACTTACAAATTATAACTTAAGTTAAAAATATTTTAATCATTTTTGGAGGATTAAATTATGCAGAAAAATAATCAAACCCCAAAGGCTAATGGTTTAGCTTTGATTCCGTTTTTAGTATTCGTTGCAGTATACCTAGGTGCAGGTATATTATTACAAGCACAAGGTGTTGAAATGGCGTTTTATCAATTCCCATCTCCAGTTGCACTAACTATTGGTGTAGTATTAGCATTTATGATGTTTAAAGGTGGCATTGATAAAAACTTTAAAGATTTTGCCAAAGGATGTGGTAATGAAAATATAATAACAATGCTTATTATCTATCTTTTAGCAGGTGCTTTTGCAGGCGTTGCTGGTGCAATGGGCGGTTCTGCTAGCACAGCGGCACTTGGTATTTCATTAATTCCTATTGAATTTTTAGCAGCAGGGCTATTTGTTATTTCAGCTTTTATGGCTGTTTCAACAGGAACATCTATGGGTACAATTGGTGCGATAACTCCAATAGCTCTTGAAGTTGCAAATCAAGCAAATCTTTCTATTCCAATTGTAATAGCAGCAGTTGTTGGTGGTGCTATGTTTGGAGATAACTTATCAATTATCTCAGATACAACAATTGCGGCAACAAAAACTCAAGGCGTTGAAATGAGAGATAAATTTAAAGTAAACTTTTTAATTGCAGCTCCAGCAGCCATTATAACAATTATTTTACTTATTATTTTTGGTGGCCCTGAAATTATAACTCAAATTCCAGTTCAAGAATATGATATAATTAAAGTAATCCCGTATATCTTTGTTTTAGTTTCAGCTATTGCTGGTTTAAATGTTTTTTTAGTTTTATTGCTAGGAACATTATTAGCAGGCGCTATTGGTCTGTTTACAGGAGATTTAACTATACTTACTTTAGCTCAAAACGTTTATAGTGGTTACACAGGAATGACAGAAGTTTTCTTATTATCATTTGCCACAGGTGGTCTATCTTATATGGTTACTGTAAATGGTGGTTTACAATGGTTAATTGAAAAAATTCAATCATTTGCAAAAAATAAGCGTTCAGCAGAAATGGGTATCGTTGCGTTAACAGCAGCAGCAGATATGGCAACGGCTAATAATACAGTTGCTATAGTTATCGTAGGGCCAATGGCTAAATCAATTTCAACTAAATTTAAAGTTGATCCAAGAAGAACAGCTTCATTACTTGATATCACATCTTGCGTAGTTCAAGGGGCTATTCCTTATGGTGCACAATTACTAGTTGCAGGCTCACTTGCAGGAGTTTCTCCAACTGAGGTTATACCATTATTATGGTATCAAATGCTTTTAGCGGTATTTGCGATAGTTTCAATATTTGTTCCGTTTGCAGATGGGCTAATCAAAAAAAATCCTTGGAATTTTGATGAGGAATCTCAAGATGAAGTTGAAACAGTTTAAAAAATAAATTAAAATTAATTAGTTATAGTGAATATGTCATAAAAAACCGCCTTTAAAAGGCGGTTTTTTAAGTTTTTAACAATAATTATTTGAAATCAAAATTTAAAGAAAAAATACGAAATAATGTGATATAATTATTTATATAAAAATAACAATAAAAGGAGAATTTAAATAATATGAACTATCAAGAAGCTATTAATTTAGTGAAAGAAATACACAAAGAGATGAATTTAATTAAAAACATATCAGGTCTTTTATCTTATGATTCATGGACGGGAACTCCAAAAGACGGAAAGACACATATGAGCGAACTTTCTGGATATATGGCAAAAAAATTAGCTGAATTAGTTAAAAGTGAAAATGCAAATAAGGTTGCAGAGTTTTTTAAAAAAGAAGAAAATCAGCCTAAAGATGATATAGAAAAAGCTATAGTTAGACAGTTTATGAATGAATATATTTCTTCTAGCAATGTTACAGCAGAAGATAAGCTTCAAAGAGTTGTACTATTAGGGGCTTCTCGCGAGGCATGGGTTAAGGCTAAAGAAGAAAGCGATTATGAAATATTTAAGCCTCACTTTAAAAAATCTTTTGAACACTGCCTAAAAATGTATAAGGCTACTTATCCAAATACGGATGTTTTTAGAGGAATGCTTAATAATTTTAGTGAAGGATTAAGTTTAGAAGAAATTAATGCTGAATTTTCAAAACTTCGTGATGGTATAGCTGAATTAAATAAAAAAATAGCTGATAGCAATGTTGAGATAAGAACAGATTTTTTAGAAAAAGAATTTGATAAAAAGCAATTAGAAAGCTTTGTGAAAAAAACATTGTTTGAGTTTGGTTTTGAAGAATCAAAAACAGCTTTTGGAATAGCACCACATCCATTCACTTCAAGAGTAGGGCCAAGAGATGCAAGAATGACTTTAAATTATAACACATTTTTAGGTGCGTTTTTTGCAGGTTTTCATGAAGCAGGGCACGCAATGTATAATTATCGAACTAATGATGAACTTGTAAAAGCTGGTTTATGGGGCGGTATTGGAGGTGGTTTTCATGAATCACAGTCAAAGTTTTATGAAAATATGGTTGCGAGAAGTAGGCAATTTAGCGAATATATTTTCCCAAAACTGCAAGCAGAGTTTGAGCAATTTAAAGACGTTACATTTGATGAGTATTATAAGGCTATAAATAAAGTTCAGCCATCTTTTATTAGAACAAGAGCAGATGAAGTTACATATAGTATTCATCCAATAATTCGTTTTGAATTAGAGCAAGAGCTTGTAGAGGGCAAGATTACTATTGATGAACTCCCAGAGAAATGGAATGATAAATATGAAGAATATCTAGGAATTCGCCCGACAAATGATAGAGAGGGAATACTTCAAGATATGCACTGGGGAACAGGTTTGTATGCGTATTTCCAAACATATACATTGGGGAATGTTTATGATGGGCAAATTCTTAACGCAATGCTTAAAAACGATAGTGATATATTTGATGATATTAGAAAAGGTGATTTTAAAAAATTACATAACTGGATAACTGAAAATATTCATCAATACGGCAATCTTTATAATGAAGGTGAAATGGTTAAAAGGGTAACAGGGGAGAAACTAAATGCTGATTATTTCCTAGATTATCTAAATAAAAAGTATGGTGAAATATACGGGTTTTAAAAATAATTTATTAAAAAATAAAAATCGGTCTTTTAAATTTTAAAAGACCGATTTTTTATATATGAATTAATAATAACTTATATATTTTATTAAGTAATTAGTAATTATCATTAAATTTAATGCTTACATATTTTTTGCTTTTTCAAAAGCAGCTGTAAAATCAGCAATTAAATCTTTAGGATTTTCAATGCCGATAGATGTACGCAGTAATCCATCAGTAATGCCAACTTTTAATCTATCTTCTGTGCTAAGAGCTCTATGAGTCATAAGGGCAGGGTGTTCAATTAAACTTTCCATTTCTCCTAAACTTGCTGCAACAGTTATTAAATCAAAACAAAGTAGTAGATTTTGGCAAAATTCTAATTTTGTCATGCCATTTATTCCATCTTTAATTTCAAAAGCAAGCATACCACCATATAAGCCATTCATTTGCTTTTTAGCAATTTCATGCCCTTCAAAGCTTTCAAGACCTGGATAAAACACCTTTTCAACGTAAGGGCTTGTTTCTAAAAATTTTGCTACTTCTAAAGCAACTTCACTATGCTTTTTCATACGCAAATCTATAGTGCGAATACCATTTAAAGTTAACCAGCTATTAAAAGGGCTAGCCGGAGTGGCACAATAAATTTTAACACCCTTATTTTTGATTTCTTTTATTAAATCACTTTTTCCAGTAATAGCACCGCCTAAAGCGTTGCCATGTCCGTTTATGTATTTAGTTGTACTATATACGCAAATATCAGCTCCTAATTTATTAGGAAACTGAATAGGAAATGGTGAAAAAGTTGAATCTACTACTAGTATTGCATTATATTCATGTGCAATTTTAGCACACGCAGCAATATCTGTAATCTTCATATTAGGGTTTGCAGGGCTTTCTGTGTAGATGATTTTAGTGTTCATTTTAATAGCTTTTTTAACTAAATCAAGATTTGATGTGTTTACATAATCTACTTGTATACCCATTTGTTTGTAATAATCATCAATTAAGGTTTGAGTGGAGCCATAAATAACATCAGCTACTAAGATATGATCCCCAGGGCGCAGAAATGTTGCAAAAATACTACTTATTGCCCCAAGCCCAGAAGATGTAACTACGCAATCTTGTGCTCCTGCTAATGTTGCTATTTTTTCTTGTAAAATATCATTAGTTGGATTTGATGTGCGGCTGTAAGTATATGTTTTAGCAATGTTTTCGGCTGTCATTCCGTTTTCTAATAAAGATTTAAGTGAATATGTAGCAGTTTGATAAATTGGCGTATTTAAAGAGCCAGTTAATTCATCTGGTTGCTGTGCTGCATGAACTACTTGTGTTTCAAAAGCAAGATTTTTCATTTTCGTATTCCTTTATTTAAATTTTTTCTAAAAAGTTTAGTCCTTCAATTTCTCCTATTAAAGAAAGTATTTCTGCCATTTGTGAATGATCATCAAATTTAATTGTTATAATTGCTGATACGCCATTGCTTTGAGAGTATTTCGCTTTGCCAATATTAATATCAACTACTTTAGCGCCTTTTGATTTTACGGCATTAATAAGTTTTCCTATACTTGTGTTATCGCTAAATTCTGTATATAGTGTGGAGCTTTTTAATTTAAGATACATTTTTTCTTCTAATTTAGGAATACAGCCGAAAATAAACAACATTAAAACACAGCTAACTACAACAGCTTCATAAAAGCCAATGCCTGCAACAAGTCCGATACAAGCAGTAGCCCAAAGCCCAGCGGCAGTCGATAGCCCAACGATTTTATTATGTCCTGTAACTAAAATAGTTCCAGCGCCTAAAAAACCAATACCGCTAATAACTTGCGCGCTTAAGCGAGTTAATTCGATATCATAGCCTAAATCTTCTATAATATATTGAGAAAGTATCATAGTTAAAGCACTTCCCATACATACTAAGATATATGTTTTAATACCAGCAGCTTTGCCTTTTATTCCCCGCTCTGCACCAAGAATAAAGCCGACTACAACTGCAACTAAAAGCCTAACAGTTATAGAAATAACATTTATTTCCTGTAACGTGACTTGTAAATTTTCAAGAAAAACTGTCATAATTTTACGCTCCTTTTAATAATTAAATATAATTTAATATAGCATTGATTTCAGTGAAATCTTTAAATATATTAATTCCATTTTCTTTTTCTTTACTGATTAATACCCCGTTAAGCCCTGCTTTTTGTGCCTGCTCTAAAGGTCTATCAGAATCTTCAAACATAGCACACTCACCAGCTAGGATATTATATTTTTGTAAGATATAATTATAGGTATTAATATCTTTTTTATCATTAACTAAACTTTCACTGCCTATAATTTCTTTAAAATAATGTAATAAGTTTTTATCTGATAGATATTTTCTAACAATATCTTCTTTATTGCAAGTTAAAACTATCATAGGGATATTTTTTTCGTATATTACTTTAATAAATTCATCTACGCCTAGAGTTAAAGGGCACTTTGCATACTCAATGTGTAAATTATTAACAATATCATTTTTTATTTGTGCCTTGGAATTTAAAACAAGCTCTTTATCAAGGGTATGATCAAAACCATATAAAAAGGCTGTGCCATCTTTATATTCTGCCATAATTTCATAAAATGATCTTTGTTTATGTTGTTTTAATGTTTTATCAATAGAAGGCAGTAGTATTGGCATAGTGTTGCCGATAGTTCCATCGAAATCAAATAGTATTAGTTTGCTTTTCATTTTTGTTTCCTTTCAAAGTTATAAATGCTAATATCTTGGTATCATTATATCATTTAAAACATTTTGTTGTATTTCTTTTACCGAATTTAAATCTATTAAATCCTTAATAATTTGATTTTTTATATCATTATCTTTTCTCACTAAAAGAGCTGCAGTTTCCAATTTTGATATAATCTCTTTGAACATATCGCTATTGGCATCATCATCTTTAAAAAACTTAACATCATAATCATTGATTTTGGATTCAGCTACGTCATAAGTAGTCATTACACAGTCAACAATGCCATTGTTAAGATTAGTGAATATATCATTATATGATAAAGGCACATGTTCTACATTTTTGCCTTGAAAAGCAAGCCTAGATATTTCTTTATGGTCATAAGATGTATTATCTATACCAACTTTTAAGGCTGTTTCTTGTAGTTTATCAATATTTTTGCGAAATAGCAAACAAATATTTGAAAAATGGCTTTGAGCACCAAAATTTATCATAATTTGCAAATTTTTATTTTCTTGAGCAGCATTTTGAGCTGTTAGTAAAGAACAGATAACAAAATCAACTTTTTCTTCGTTTAATTGCTGAATACGAGAAAATCCACCGCGCATATAACTCATATTTAAAGGGATATCACTTTTTTCAAAAGCTGTGTATAAACCAGTTCCAAGCCCTAAAAGCCTTTTTGAATACAATAAAGGCATAATACCTTTAATATTTTCATGCATAGCAGTGCGCCAAAGTATGTTTCGATTTAAATTAGTTACGTATGTTCCTTTATGCCCCCTACTTTCAATACTTACTGCGTTTATTTCTTGTAAATTTTGTAAAGCACTAAGAACTGTGCCAACGCCTGCATTAAATATTTTTGCAAGTTCGCTCATTGTTAATAATCTTTCACCCTCTTTTAATGTGAAAAGATAGCGTGAAAGTTTTATTAAAACTTCTCCATTTTTGCTAAACATTTTAGTGTTTATAAATTCACTTGCATTTTTATTCATATATAATCCCTTCTTGATTTTATTTATAAAGTCAAAATTAGAAATAGGGAATATCCCTATTTCTATTTTGAAATTCTTATAATTTAAAATTAAAGTATAAAGCCCATTACTAAAAAGAATATAGCAGATATTGCTGCATATGTTAATGAGTAAGGTGCTTGTGTTTTAATATGCTCTGGCACAGTGCAATCTGTAATAGATGCGCTAATAATTGATGAATCACTTATAGGTGAAATATGATCACCAAATATACCACCGCTCCAAACTGCAGCTGCAACAAGCGGAATACTAGAACCCATTGATAGCCCCATAGAAATAGCTATTGGCGCTAAAACTGAGAATGTTCCAAGAGAAGTGCCTGTTGAAAAAGATATCAAGCACCCAATTAAGAAAATCATAAGTGGAAGTACTGCAGGTGATAAGAATCCTTGACAAACACTTGCAAGATATGCCCCAGCACCCAGTTGACCGATTGCGCCACCTAAAGCGAAAGCAAATGTTAGTAAAGTTGCAACAAATAGTGCACCGCCACAGCCTTTAAAAAAGTTGCTTACAAAATCATCATAAGTCATAACTTTATCTTTAATACACATAATTCCAAGAGAAACAGTTGCAAAAATAATGCCCCATAGTATGCCACTATATCCATCACCACTAATTATATTACCCTCACCAGTGATTAGCATAACGCCAATGATAACAACAATTAAAATTAACATAGGCAAAACTAAATAAATAGGTTTTCCACTTTCTAATTTATCATTCAAAGAAACTTCCTCTTGTGACATTTTAGCATATTTTTCTTCAACTGTCTTCATTGGACCAAAATCTTTTCCTGTAATTATTAAAATAAATGTTCCAAAAACAGCGAAAATACAGTAAATATTAAGTGGGATAGATGCTAAAAATTCTGGCATTGCATTTTCTATTCCTGCTGATTGCAGTAACCCCATCATAAATGGCGCCCATAAACTAATAGGCATTAACACAGACCAAGGCGTGCTAGTTGAGTGGATAATAAATGCTGATTTTTCAGGAGGAACTTTGAGTGCCTTACTAATTGGCTTTGAAACAGCTCCTGTAATTAGTATACTTAATGTGCCAGTAGTAAAAACAACCATTCCTATAAGCCAAGTGAATATATTTGCACCTTTCTTGCTTTTAATAATGTTGTTTTTTTTCGTTAGATAGTTTACAAAACCTTGTATCCCACCACTTTTTTCGATGACAAAAATTAAACCACTAATAAGTAGCATTGATAGAATTGCTGATGTGTTTGATGTGCTTGAAAACACTCCGATAACACTTTGTAAAGTTGCTTGAGCTCCAGCGAATAAATTAAAATTAAGTATGATTACATTCGCAGTAAATACAGCTGCTATTAATGCTAAAAATACATTTTTAAATATTAAAGCTAAACCAATACTAATAATCGATGGTACAATTGATAAAATTCCGTATTCCATTTTTTTCTCCCTTAAGTATAATATTTTGGTTATAGCAATATTCATTATTTTGAATATTGCGACTTTAAGCTTATTTTATCATGTCATTTTTCTATGTCAACATCAATACTCAATATTTTGAATATTGTTTACTGATGTTTTACTCAAACTTTACAATTAGATTAATTGTATAATTTTTTAGCATGATTTTGTTGGATAAATTGAATGTGAAAATAATTTTACATATAAAAATATTAATAAATTGTTAAAATTACGTCCAAAATCTAATTCTCTGAATTTTAAAATTAACTTATTAAAAATAGATGAAATTTAAGTATTAACATTTAGTCATCCACATATATACTTATATTCAAAATAGTTAAAAAAATTGAACTATTTTTCATAAAGAAAATAGAAAAACCTTGATAAAATCTAAGAAAATTGCGTTTTTTAAATAGAAAAGTTGCATTGAGCAACATTTATGATTAATTACAAAAAAATGGTAATTTTTTATACAAAATGACAAAAATGCTAAATATGACCAATTTTGGGCTTGATGTAATGCGAATGTAACATTTTTATGGTAAATTGTTAACACGGAAGGAAATTCGAAAGAATTTGCAAAAATTTAAGAGGAGGAATCTAACATGGAAAATTTTATTGCGAAAATTAAAAGCGATAATATTCTAAAAAGGGCTGTAAGCTTAATGCTTGCATTCACTATTTTGTTTACAAATGTAGGCGGTAGTGTAACAGCATCTGCGTTAAGCGGAGTTGTGCCTGGTGGTGAAACTATCGTAGGCGATAATATTACTACCGAAATTACCTCTACTCTAATAGATGGTGATGAAGTTATAAGCGTAACTGCAACACCTAATAATGAAGGAGTAGAAATAATAAGTATTACAACACCAGATGGTGCTGAAGTACAAGGTAATATGTTAGCATATTTTGTTCCAGAAAATGGAGAACAAAATTTTATTGTTAAATATAACCTAACAACACAGGAAGGAACTTCAAGCGAAGAAGTAGCTTCATCAAGCGAAGAAGTAGTTTCATCAAGTGAAGAAGTAGCTTCATCAAGTGAAGAAGTGGCTTCATCAAGTGAA
>CAZVOQ010000032.1:0-3693 GCA_964628475.1 uncultured Oscillospiraceae bacterium
TATTTTATTGTATTTAATTTATTTTATAAATTATTCTAAAATCAGTGATTTATATCCCAAAAAACTATAAGGAAAATATTTTATGAAAATAATGGCTGTGGATTATGGCGAAAGCAGAACTGGAATTGCAATAAGTGATGTAACAGAATTTTTAGCCTCACCAGTTGAAGTTATTAAAGAAAAAAACACTAGAAAAGCTATTGAAAAAATAGCTAATAAAGCAATAGAATTAAAAGCTGAAATGCTTATCATTGGACTTCCTAGAAACATGGATGGTAGCTACGGCGAAAGAGCCCAAAAATGCCTTTCAGTAAGGGATGAACTTAAAGAGATGCTAGATATCCCAGTTGAAAGTTGGGATGAAAGAAGTAGCACTAAATCGGCTTTAAACATATTAACTGATACAAATACTTTTGGAAAAAAAAGAAAAGAAGTGCTTGATGCTGTTGCCGCTACTGTTATTTTAGAAAGTTTTTTACAATACAGAAAAAACAACAAATAATTTTAGGTAGATACACTCTTATTTATAAGAAAGTTTATATCTTTAATTAAAATACTAAAACTATAAAAAACTGCGATGAAATCATCGCAGTTTTTATTTAATTTATTTTTATTAGCTTTAAAGCTGCCACTGTCTTATCATCTTTTGATGATGTTTTCATCATACTATTAACTATATTCTCACAGCTAAAATCATACATGCTTTTTAAATTATTTTCAATTTTAGCTCCATCGCTCGCTAATACAACTATATCATTTTCTTTTAAATCCAATTCATATTGCGCTGGCTTTGTATCTTTTAGTATTCCAAGAGGCAAGCTATCTTTATATAATCTTTGCATTCCTTTTGAGTGCAATATAACGCTCTCACTCGCCCCTGCTTTTGTTAAAACAGCCTTTCCTGTATATTTATCAACCGATAATATATCTATAGAAGCGCCTATTTCTCCACTAGATTTTAAATTCATAGCAAGATTTATCATCTCTATCACCTTAAATACATCTATTTGAGCTTTTAGTAAACTTTTTGCCATAGCTACAACTGTTTTACTCTCCTTTGCTGCAAACACTCCTGTGCCCATTCCATCGCTTAATAATAGATATACTTTTTGATTATCTTCAAAACTTACACATTCATCTCCACATATATTATTAAGTGCTTTGCTATCATAAAAAACTTCAAAATCAAAATTTCTAAGGGATAAAAAATTATAAACAAATTCATTTCCTTGCCTTTCCATGCTAGGATTTTCAAATTTTTTATTAAATAAAACCTCCAATTTAGATTTAATTTTATATAAATTTTTATTTTCAACTTCATCTAAGGAAGTTAGTGTAAAACTATCTGGATTTCTATTTGCAAGACAAAAGTTTGATTTAATATTTAATAGCTGTATAAATTTATCCATTTCAAAGGTTATATTTGAGTTATAATCATAGCCTTTTCTGCTTTGAATTTCTATATCAGAAATTGTGTGTGAAATAGCTAAAAAGGCAGTTTGCAATAATTTTTGATTACTTTTTTGAGATTGCTTTATATATCTTTTTGTTATCATAAGCCTTTGATTTTCTTCAAAACTTTTTTTAATAGCATTCGATTTATCGCATAATGAATAAAACCATTCACTAAATTCTGATTCATTTTTTAGTGTTAAATTATTTGAATACTTTGTAAATTCATCTTGAGTTTGGCTATATTTTTGAACCCAGCAATACATGTTATTTTTGCATTTTTTACAAACATCTTGTGCAACAATATCCTCAAGCGCATGCTCTTTAAAAGTTTTTTCATTTAATTTTGTAATATCAACTATTGTATTTCCTAAAAAATTTAATGATTTTTGTAATTTATGCAAGTTGCTCGCTAATTTATAATAATCTTTTTGATTATTTTCTCTTGCAGTATCAATATAAATTGTATCAATTTGAACATACTTATTTAGAAAAAATAAAATGAGTAATGAAACTTCACTTATAAATAAAAGCTTAAAATTAGCAAAAATACCTATTAGTACAACGTTTATAATAAGCGCTATAATACTTGCTAAAAAATAAGCCAGCCACCATTTCTTTTTTGATGCAACAATTGATATAAAATAAACTGCTAGTAAAGAAAGAAATAGCAGATAAAAATCCCCTCTAGCAGTTAAAAGTGCTGAAATTGACAATAAACTAATAAAGCTCAAATCAAACCTTTGATGGATAGCAAAATACATTGCTATCGAAAGTAAAACCGCTACATCTATATATACATAATTTGAAAATATAGGTGAAAACACTGAACTAAATACTATTAAAAATATAAAATTATTTATATAATCTTCGATTGAAAAAGTTGTTTTTGCATTTTTGATATTTAAATAGCCTGATTTTATATTATATGGCAGTATTAAAATCAGAATACACTCAATAACAAATAATACTTGATACGAAAAGCTAAATGAATTATGTATAATTATTGATTTTAGTAAAACAAAAATAATCCCACCTGCCAGTGTGCTTATTTTTTTATTGCTAAACCACGCAAAAGATACAGCATAAATCCCTATTGCCATAAAATAAGATAGATAATAGCCATCTATAAGGCTCATAACCCCAAAAGAAATAAATGAGGATATCGAAAAGACTAGCACTGTTTCGAGTCTTGAAAAGCTCATTAAAAATATAAGACTAATACTTGATAAATTAATAATCTCATACCCAGCAAATGGGCTTATAAGCCCAAAGAAAAACAAACCTATAAACGAGAAGGCTTCCCTTGTGTTAATCCGATTTAATTTTTTTATAATATTTTTTTTAATTTTCAGCATAATTTTATTATTCCCTTCATATAATAATAAAATTATAGCTTTATTTATCTAAAATTTTTATCGAAATATATTTTACGCTATTTTACAATAAAAAATCCGACAATCAACTAAAATTGTCGGATTTTTTTAATTATAATTTATTAATAGCTATTTTTATTCTTTCTATTGCTTTTTCTTTTCCTAAAACAACACAAAGCTCTATTCCACCACCTGGAGTAAACTGTTTTCCTGAAACTGCAACTCTTAATGGGAACATTACAACGCCATTTTTAACTTCTAATTCTTTGATAACTTCAAAAACTTTATCGTGAATAGAATCTATAGTCCATTCATTTAAATTTTCAATTTTTTCTAAGATTTTTTCTAAAGAAACTTTAGATGTTTCTAGTGTTGTCTTCATTTTTTTATTAACAAAAAGCTCTGTATCATATTCTGGCATTTCATCAATAAAATCAACTTGCTCTGAAATATCTCCTAGCACTTCGCATCTTTTTTGAAGAACAGTAGCTAAAACATCAAAATCACATTCCCCACTAACAGTTTTTCTAATATAAGGCATAGCTTTTTCTTTAAATTCTTCTAAAGATAATTCTCTAATATATTCTCCATTTAAAAATTTTAGTTTATCAGTGTCGAATATCGCTGGAGATTTTGAAATATTAGCAGGATCAAAAACTTCTATTAATTCAGCTAAAGTGAATTTTTCTTTATCTGATTTTGGGCTCCACCCTAAAAGAGCAATATAATTTAATATAGCTTCTTTTAAGTATCCCATTTCAACTAAATCTTCATATGAGGCATCACCATTTCTTTTTGATAATTTTTGTGTTGCATCTTTCATAACAGGCGGGCAATGAACATATTTTGGAATTTCCCAGCCATA
>CAZVOQ010000032.1:3703-12915 GCA_964628475.1 uncultured Oscillospiraceae bacterium
ATTCTGCTCCTCTAATAACAGGATCTATCTTCATTAAATAATCATCTACAACATTTGCAAAATTATAAGTTGGCATTCCGTCTGCTTTTACTAATATTTGATCGTCTAAGCTTGAGTTTTCAACTTCTATTCTTCCATAAACCAAATCATCAAAATAAGTAGTTCCCTCTGTTGGGATTTTTTGACGAATAACATATGGTGTTTCATTTTTTAGATTTTCTTCGATTTCTTCTTTTGAAATATGTTTACAATGTCCATCATATCCTGGCATTTGCCCTGAAAGCTGTTTTAATTTTGCGCTTTCTTCAAGGCGCTCTTTTGTGCAAAAACAATAGTACGCATTACCCGTTTCAACTAATTCTTTTGCTTTATCTTTATAAATTTCTTTTCTTTCACTTTGAATATAAGGGCCAAAATCTCCGCCTATATCTGGGCCTTCATCCCATAAAAGATTAGTTTCTTTTAAAGTTTTATAAATAATTTCAATCGCACCCTCAACCTGCCTTGATTGATCAGTGTCTTCTATTCTTAATAAAAAATCGCCACCATCTCTTTTTGCAGTAAGATATGCATATAATGCAGTTCTTAAATTACCAACGTGCATATATCCTGTAGGACTAGGTGCAAATCTAGTTCTTGTTTTATTTATTGTCATTTTTTATCTCCTAATGTATATTTTTGTATATTTTTAGACTAAGTCTATTGATTTTTTTAACCAATTTCTGTAAACTTGTTAGTGTTAAGGTTAAATATTCCTTTTATTTTGACTTTAAGTTAATATTTTACCATTTTAGCAAAAATAAAAACCAAGTATATGAAAGGCAACAGGTATTACCAATGAAAGCAACAGGAATTGTTAGAAAAGTGGATGAAGTAGGACGTTTCGTATTACCAATCGAAACAAGAAGAATTTTAGGTCTTGAAGAAAAAAGCGAGATTGAAATCTTCGTTGAAAATGATACAGTGGTATTAAAAAAATATCATTCAAGCTGTATGTTCTGCCAAAACACTAATGATTTAACTTCTTTACATGGAAAAAACATCTGCAAAAACTGTATTGATGAATTATCTCAATAAATTTTATATCGTTATCACACTTTTGTGTGATAACGATTTTTTTATCTATTTTTATACATTTCATTATAATAGTTTTGATATTCGCCTGATGTTATATTATCTAGCCACTGCTTATTTTCTAAATACCAGTTAATTGTTTTAACAATTCCCTCTTCAAACATAACCTCTGGCTCCCAGCCTAAGTCCCTTTTTATTTTTTCTGGATCAATACCATATCTTCTGTCATGGCCTTTTCTATCTTCAACATATTTAATTAAAGTTTCGTTTATTTCTGGGCTAACTTTATCGCTTAATATTGAAATAATCTTTTTAACTATAAAAACATTTGTTCTCTCATTATGTCCACCAACATTATAAACTTCTCCTAAAACGCCTTTATTAGTAACTAAATCTATCGCTTTACAATGATCTTCAACATATAGCCAATCACGAATTTGAAGCCCATCACCGTAAACTGGTAGATGTTTTTTATTTTGAGCGTTATTAATCATAAGTGGTATTAATTTTTCTGCAAACTGATATGGGCCATAGTTGTTTGAGCATCTTGTTATATTAACAGGCATTTTATAAGTATCAGCATAAGCTTTAACAAATAAATCCGCCGATGCTTTACTTGATGAATAAGGTGAGTGTGGATCTAATGGAGTTTCTTCTGTGAAAAATCCAGTTTCTCCAAGTGAGCCATAAACTTCATCAGTTGAAACTTGAACAAATTTCACGCCTGATTTCCATACATCGTTTGTTTCCCATGCTTTTTTTGCACAATTTAATAAGTTCACTGTCCCAAGTACATTTGTTTTAACAAACACATCTGGATCGCTAATACTTCTATCAACATGGCTTTCCGCTGCAAAATTTATAACATAATCAAAGCTATATTCTTTAAATAACTGGCTCACTAAAGCCTCGTCACAGATATCTCCTTGAATAAAAATATGTCTTTTATCGCCTTCAACTGATTTTAAATTTTCTAAATTCCCTGCATAAGTTAATTTATCTAAATTCACCAGTAAAATTTCTTCGTGGGCTTTTAGCATATGTAAAATATAGTTTGAGCCAATAAATCCTGCTCCACCTGTAACTAGGTATTTCTTCATTATAATAATTCTCCTTTTATATCTTCGGGCATATTTTTGAAAAATGATTCTAAAGCATCTTTCCAATCGCGCATTTCATAATTGTTTGTTAATTTAAGCATCATATTTTCGAGTGAAGAATATTCAGGGCGCTTAGTTGGCGTTGGGTATTCATCACTGCTACAAGGCGACACTGTTGCCTCTACATTTGCTAATAAAATAATTTCTTTTGCAAAATCATACCAAGAGCATTCGCCTTTACCTGTGCAATGATAAATTCCATATTCTTCGCTTATTGCAAGATTTAAAATATGATGAGAAACATCTGCAGCATTAGTAGGATTTCCTATCTGATCATTTACAACCTTTAAAGCTCCATGTTTTTTTCCCGCTGTTATCATTGTTTTAACAAAGTTTTTACCATAATACCCATAAAGCCAAGCTATTCTAACTATCATATATCTATTTGAAAATTGCTTTACATATTCTTCGCCAGCAAGTTTTGTTTTTCCATAAACAGAAGTTGGTGCTGGTATTTCATATTCGCATAGTGGTCTATTTCCTGTTCCTTGAAAAACATAATCTGTTGATACATGAATTAATTTAGCACCTTTAAATTCACAAGCAATCGCAAGGTTTCTAGGGCCTATTGCATTAACATTGTATGCGTCTTTTTCATTTGTTTCACATCCGTCAACATTTGTGTATGCTGCACAGTTTATAACAACATCAATATCCTTTTCAACTATGTATTTTCTACAAAGATCTTTATCAGTTATATCAAGTTCTTCTGTATCTGTTATAAATAATTTAGAATTTCTTAGTTCATCTTTTACAGCGCCAAGTTCGGTTCTGCCTCTTTTAATATCTTTTATAATTTGAGTGGCAAGCATTCCTTTTCCACCAGTAATTAATATATTCATATTAACTCCTCCTTTAACTTTTAAAGTATTTTAATATTGCAACTCATTATTGCTAACTTTTAAAAGATGCATACCATACGGGCTTTTGCCATATTTTTTAGCACTTTCTAGCAGTTCTTCTTTTGTAATCCAGCCATTTCTATAAGCAATTTCTTCTGGTGCTGATATTTTAACACCCTGCCTTTTTTCAACCATTTGAACAAACGATGCAGCCTCAACTAAGCTATCCATAGTTCCAGTGTCTAGCCAAGCAAAACCTCTTCCTAATAAATTAACTTTTAAATCTTCTTTATTTAAATACATTTCATTAAGAGTAGTTATTTCAAGTTCACCTCTTTGAGAAGGCTTTACTTCTTTTGCCATGTCGCTAACGCCTTTTGGATAAAAATACAAGCCTGTTATTGCATAATTACTTTTTGGTTTTTCTGGCTTTTCTTCAACTGATATAACTTTTCCATCTTTATCAAATTCAACAATTCCAAATCTTTCTGGATCTTCAACATGGTATCCAAAAACTGTAGCTTTTCCATCATCAGCATTTTTTACAGCTGATCTTAGTATCGTACCAAATCCATTACCATAAAAAATATTATCGCCTAAAACCATCGCACAGCTTTCATTTGCGATAAACTCTTCACCAATAATAAACGCTTGAGCTAGTCCATCTGGGCTTTCTTGCACTGCATAGCTTAATTTAACGCCGTATTCTTTGCCATCACCTAGTAAATCTTGAAATCTTGGTGTATCTTGCGGAGTTGATATTATTAAAATATCTTTAATTCCTGCAAGCATTAAAGTTGATAATGGATAATATATCATTGGTTTATCATAAACTGGAAGTAGTTGCTTTGAAGTTACCATTGTTAAAGGATAAAGCCTTGTTCCAGCTCCACCTGCTAAGATTATACCTTTCATGTATAAATTCTCCTTTTATTTAAGTTTAAATCCCCATTTTTTAAAGTAAATAAGCATACTTTTAACTTGGATTAAATATTGCTTTACACTGCTTTTAGTTTCTCTGTGCCAAAAATGAATAACGCTTGATTTTGGATAATACATTGCTTTTCCATATTTTTTTGCTTTCATTGTTATATCTGCATCTTCAAAATATAAAAAATAATCTTTATCAAATCCTTGTATTTTTTTAAGCACATCAGTTCTTATAACAAAAAAACACCCTGTGCAAAAATCAACTTCAAAAACATCTTCTTGATTTTTATTTTTCATTAAATACTCATCTTCAATTTTTTTTAAGAATTTCAAAGGAATTCTTCTTGAAATCAGCGAGAGTAAGCTAGGCTTATTTTTAGCTATATATTGAATACTATTATCCGGATTTAAAACCTTCGGACAACAAATTGCAACATCGCTATTAGCATCCATAAAATCGCATAAATTTTTAATTGTATTTTCATTAATGAGTATATCTGGATTAATAACAAAGTGATATTTACTATCTATATCTTCTAAAACTTTATTGTGTGCCTTACCAAATCCGATATTTTCTTTTAGCTGAATATAATTGAATTTCAAAAAATCTTTTTTTAGATTTTCTGCAATTTTTTCTTTACTATTATTATCAATTATATAAAGGCTAAAATTTTCATCTGAAAATTTATCTAGGCTTTCAACTGTTTTATATGCATCTTCTATTTTATTATAAACCACTATACTTCCCGAAACTTTATAACTCGACATATTCTGTTCCTATCTGTATATATAACATACCAAAATTAAAAATCTTTCATATGGCATATTTCTTATATTATACTATTATTTTAAGCTTTTTGCAATGATATAAATGTGTAAAAGCAAAGAAAAGATTGATAGAATCTCTCTTTTTCAAAAAAAATATCCAAAACTTAAAGTAAGTTTTGGATATTTTAAATTAATAATGCTTGTAAGCTATATTGATATCAACATGCCCTGCAACACCTGGCCATGTACCTGTTCCTGTGTATTGCCATATTTCATATCTTTGATTAAAATCTGTAGCTGTTGTGTAATGTGCTAGCCAAATATCATATTGAGAAATTTGAGAATAATGTAGTTGATAGTAAAACCATGATTTACTTGCATAAACACCTGCTTGGAAGCCAGAGTTTTCAACTGTTTCACAGAAAGCTTTTGTAATGGCAGTTCTGTGATCTGTGCTTAAATAATCTGCTCTACCAACCCCAGTACCAGTTGCCTCTGTATCAAAGAAAATCGGAAGGTCTAATCCGTATTTTCTAGCTTGCTGAACTGCAAATGATGCTTCTTCTACAGCTTCTTGAGTTGTTATTGCTTGAGTGTAAAAATATATTCCAACTTTTAATCCAGCTGCTTTCGCACCTTGGATATGCTTATCAAATAATGGATCTTCAACTATAGCTCCATAGCTATATCCTCTGTATCCAACTCTAATTATAACCCAATCTACACCTGAATTTTTAACAACATTCCAGTCTATATTAGTTTGCCATTTTGAAACGTCTAATCCAATGATTTCTCCATTTTGAAGTACACCATTTGAATCAAATACATAAGATACGCCTTTTATAATCTGTGTTCCAGTAACTTTGTTTCCGTTACTATCATAATAATATCTTTTGCCATCTTGGTCTTGCCAGCCATAATAATATGTAACTTCTTTTGTTTCTTTTTCTGTAACCGTAACTTTTTCAACGCTAAGTTTTAATTCTGTTTTTATTGTTCCATCTTCATTGAATATTTCCACTGGAGTTTTAACTAAATCAGGATTTTCTGTTGGCTCTGGAGATTCAGTTGGCTCTGCAGTTGAAGTTGCTTCTGGTGATGGAGTTGGAGTTGTCTGCGGTGAAGATGTTGCTGTTGCAGTTGGCTCTGGTGATGGCGTTGGAGTTGCTTCTGGTGATGGTGTTGGAGTTGGCTCTGGTGATGGTGTTGCGGTTTCAACTGGAGCATCTGTCGGTGGTGGTGGCGTAGCTTCAGTTTGCTCACCTTCGCTGTTTGTCCCTTCATTTACACCAATAATATTTAATTGTGATAAATTATAAGTTAAACTTTTAGGGAAAATTGAATAATATGTCATAGACATATTCGCTGGTGCTACTTCTTGTTTATAAGCACCCACTAAATATCCATTTGAATCTAATTCTGGGTAGTAGCCACTAGAAGAATTATCTGCTAATGCTATTGTTCCATCGCTTGCAAGTTTTGGTTTATAGTAATCTACTTTTACATCAACTTCAACTTCTTTAACCTTTGATGTTGATTCCACATAACCAACAGTGTCTACTAAAGGAGGAGGTGTTTGAGATGAGCCTGAATTTGAGCCATAGTCGTGGTCTTCTTTTGAAGCATCAACTTCGGATTCATCAACAACTTTATCGGAAACATCCTGCTCTTCATAAGCTACTTTCTCTTGCACTTCTATTTCAATACTATCAGGCATTATATACCCTTCAAGCGCTTCAATGCTAACTGTGTATTTACCAGCTTCTAATTTAGTTAACTTTAAAAAACCATCGTTAACATTCCAATCTTTATTATAATGAGTTTCATCGCTTTTAACGTTTAATACAAACTCAGGTCCTACAACCATTACGCCTTTTTCATTAACGATTTTAACTTCTAAGTCTTCTTCAACTGATGAAGATTGTAAAATGATTTTAACATCTTCTTCTATTTCGCTTGAAGATGAAGCACTAGTAACTTGAGAACTTTCATTATCTTGATTATTAACATCTTCAACATTCACTTCAATAGATGACTCATCTAGTAATTGCCCTGGCCCTGAAATAGCATTTACACTTAAAGCTATTATTAAGGGCACAGAAAAAAACAACACTATTATAGAAACCCTTTGATACAAATTAAATGTTTTAAATCCTGTTAACGTAGTTTTTATAAATCTACTCATTCTATCTCCCTTCGCACTTAAATTAGTGCATTATAATATATAAATCTTTATAATTCGACAATTATTTTATTTTATGTAAATTTTATCATATATATTACAAAAAGTAAAGTTTTTTGAGCTTATTTCACAATTATTATCAAGTAAGATTTTATATATTAAGTTAAATATTTACAATTTTTTAATATTATATGTTATAAATATAAATAAAAGTAAAAAGACCATCAAATAGATGGTCTTTTTACAAGAGAAAAAGTATATGAGGAAATGCAAGAAATGCCCTGCGCCAGCCTATTGCGCCGAACATCTTATTTAGATTATACTCTATTATATATTAATATTTTGTCACTTTTTGCATAATTTTTATTAGTTAATTTAGCATTTTTTTAAAAATACATTAATATATATTGAATTTATGGATATATGTGCTATAATAGTATTAAAGGTAGGTACTACCTAAAACTTGGGAGGTACACAATATGAAAATCAACACAATCGGAAGAAAAGTAGTTTTAAAAGACAACTTTATTTCACTAACTGAAAAAAAACTTGAAAAATTAGAAAAGTTCTTTTCAGAAGACGCAGTAGTTACTGTAACTGCAACAGTTGAAAAAAATCACCAAACCGTAGAAGTTTCTATAAAAGATAGAAAACTAAACTATCGTAGTGAAAAATCAGCTGATCAAATGAATGAAGCCCTTGATATGGCTGTTGACACTATTGAAACACTCATTACAAAAAACAAAAGTAAACTTGCTAAACGTCACAAAAGTCGTGGTTATGAATATTTTGATGTTGCTATAGAGCCAGAAGATGATTACTTCGTAGAAAGAGAAAAAGCATTCTTAGTAGAACCACTAACAGTTGACGAGGCTATTTTAGAAATGAATATGCTTGGACATAATTTTTATATGTTTAAAGATTCAGTAACTAATGAAACTCATGTTGTTTACAAAAGAAAGAACGGCAATTACGGAGTTTTAATTCCTCAATAATATTTAAGGCTGGATAATGTCCAGCCTTTTTTATTGCTAAATTAAGCGTTTTATAGTATAATCATATATTAAGCAATAAGAAAATTTTTAAAGTATTATATTCTATGTTTACACATTAAAACTTACATAGAATTTGAAAAGGAATGGTAATATATGAAATACACATTAATAGCTCCTTGCTATTTTGGAACAGAGTCTGTTTTAAGCTACGAAGTTAAGAAAATCGGCGGTGAAAATGTTCAAACTCAAGATGGAAGAATTATATTTGAAGGGGATGAAAATATAATTGCAAGAGCTAATTTAAATTTAAGATGTGCTGAAAGAGTTTTGATATTATTAAAAGAATTTAAAGCAAAAACTTTTGATGATTTATTTGATGGCGTTTCAAGTATCGCTTGGCATAAAATACTTCCTGCCGATGCAGAATTTCCTGTTAAAGGCTCTAGCTTATCTTCTACTCTTTCTAGTGTTCCTGCCTGCCAAAGTATTGTTAAAAAGGCAGTTGTTGAGGCATTAAGAAAAGGCCACCAAACAAGAAATCTTCACGAAGATGGAGATTTATATAGAATTCGTTTTTCTATTAGAAAAGATGAAGTTATGATAATGCTCGACACTAGTGGCGATGGGCTTCATAAAAGAGGATATCGCCGTCAAAGTGGCGAAGCTCCTATAAAAGAAACTTTAGCTGCTGCTATTGTTGATTTAGCTAGAATAAGAGATAACAGTGTTGTTCAAGATCCATTTTGTGGCTCTGGAACACTGCTAATAGAAGCTGCTCAAAAAGCTGCTAATATAGCACCAGGGTTAACACGTGGGTTCGCTAGTGAACATTATGATTTTATCGGTGAAGATATTTGGAATGCTGAAAGAGAAAAAGCTAAATCAGAAATAAAAAAAGACATTGATTTTAAAGCCTTTGGATTTGATATTGACGAAGAAGTTATAGCTATTGCAAAAGAAAATGCAAAAAAGGCTGGTGTTTCTGAGTATATTAAATTCCACGTAGGAGATGTTAAGGCTTTTTCACCACAAGGAAATAGCACAGTGATAACAAACCCACCTTACGGAGAAAGATTAAATGATATCGAGCACGCAGCAGAACTTGAAAAATTATTAGCAAAACGCTTAGAATTAAACCCTGTTAAATCAAGCTATATTATAACATCAGATAGCGACTTTGAAACGAATTTTAATCAAAAAGCAAATAGAAGAAGAAAATTATATAACGGCATGATACCTTGCCAATTATATATGTATTACT
>CAZVOQ010000033.1:0-1340 GCA_964628475.1 uncultured Oscillospiraceae bacterium
TTTTCTGTGTTTACTTAATTAAGTGAACTGCGTGCAATCCATTATGCACGCAAGGGAAACTTCGATTTATATTATCGCAAGATAATATAAACTATCTTCACAAGATTAAACTGATGGTAGTTTAATCTTCAAGGCAAAAGCCAGCTTCACAAAGCTTGGTGAAAATTTCTTCTTTATGAAGTGAATTCCTTGTTTCGATAACGAGATTAACTTTGCAAAAACCAAGGCTTGTGTCTTTATCATTTCTTGAATGAGTAACTTCTATTATATTTGCCCCCATAGAAGAAATTAATGATAAAAATTTAATTAGACTACCAGGTTTATCTATTAAATCGGTTGTAAACTGGGTTATTCTATCTGAATAAGTCATTGCTGAATTTAAAAATTTAGTCATTTGATTTATATCTATATTCCCCCCAGACACAATGCAAACTATTTTTTTGTAGCTAGAGGCATTAACTTTATTAAACATAACAGCGGCACTTGATAATGCACCAGCGCCCTCAGAAACAACTTTATGCCTTTCTAAAAGAGTTAGCATAGCAAGAGCTATCTCTTTTTCAGAAACAGTAACAACGTCGTCTATATATTTTGATAAAATATCAAAAGTGATGTCACCAGGATTTTTAACGGCACATCCGTCTGCTATTGTGTTGCAGGATTGAGTTGAAGAAAGGCGATTTTCTTTTATTGATGTTACTAGTGCGTTCGCCTCTTCAGATTGAACTCCAATAACAGTGCATTCTGGTTTTATCTTTTTTATAGTATAGGCAATTCCAGCAGATAGCCCGCCGCCTCCCATTGGAACTACAATGCAATCAACATCAGGCATTTCTTCTAATATTTCAAGTGCTATTGTTCCTTGGCCTGCGATAACATATTCATCATTATAAGGGTGAGCGAATGTGTAGCCGTGGATTTCTTGTAATTCTTTAGCCTTTTTATAACTATCATCATAAACACCATTAACTAAAACAACATCTGCACCATAGCCTTTAGTTGCCTCGATTTTTGTTAATGGGGCAGCTTGTGGCATACATATAGTAGACTTAACTCCCATTTTAGTGGCAGCTAGTGCAACTCCTTGTGCATGATTTCCAGCAGAACAAGCTATAATTCCATTCGCCTTTTCTTTATCGGTTAGTTTACTTATTTTATAAGTAGCGCCCCTAACTTTAAATGAGCCTGTTTTTTGCATATGTTCGCACTTTAAATAAGCGTTTTCTGCAATTTTTGTGGCAGACACAATAGGAGTGTTTATTATTTCGCTTTCGTCTATTATTTTTTTAGCCTCTTTTACCATTTCTAAATTTAGCATGTGATCCTCCAAATAATATATT
>CAZVOQ010000033.1:1440-9931 GCA_964628475.1 uncultured Oscillospiraceae bacterium
TATATTGTAAAAATAAAATATAAAACTATATTCACGTTTTCATTGCTAATATATTATAGCACATATAATTAGATATAAATAAAAGAATTTTTAGTTTTGCGAAAAAAAATAAGAGGGAAAAATAGTGAAATAGCACAAAAATTAGTATGCAACTTTAAAAAAATCGCAGATGGCTTTATAATAAATTTCAGCTGCTTTTTTTGAGCCATCTTCATCTGCCCAGTTGTTAACATCGTCCCAGCTACTAATAAAGCATTGCTCAACTAAAACGCTAGGACAGTTAACCTTATCAACAATTCCAAAACTTTTACTACTGCGAACTTTGTTGTCACTAGAATCAACTATTGTTTTATTATCATTGTTATAATAGGCAAATTTAATGCCGTTTTCTCCTCTTAGTGTGTGATTGTTTTCTTGCATGGCATTAGTTATAATTTTAGCAAATTCCATAGATTCATTAGAATATAATCTGCCAGGGGGAGTTGGGTAGCATTCAAATCCATGCGTGTTTTTAGATGAATCCGAGTTAGCGTGAATACTAATAACTAAATTTGCACCCACTTCATTTATAAATTCTGCCCTTTGTGAAATAGTTTTATTTTCAGAGAAATCTTTTGTTAGGATAGGGGTTACATCTTCATTTTCTTTTAGCAAATTAAATAATTCAAGGCTTGTTGAATTTATAACGGTGGTTTCATCAATTAATTTTATAGCACCAGTGTCTTCGCCACCATGTCCAGGATCTATGGCAACTATAATTTGCGTATTATTATTACTAGCAGTTGGAGTTAATAATTTGTTTTGGGCATTAGTAATAGAAATTCCATATAATAATTCGTTTATAGTTAAAGGATTTTGATTAATACTAATTAGAAAAAAGAATAAACAAGATAAAAATAATAGCTTAAGATATTTCATTTGGGTTTGCAAAAGTGTATCCCTCCTTAGTTAAAGTTGTGATAAATTCATCTAAAATTTCAGTATTTGTAGTGCTTTGTGGATGTAAAAGGATAATTGCCCCATCATGAACTCTTGAATATAATGTATTTAAAGCATCGCTTTTACTAGGCTGGTTATCTAACTCCCAATCAACATAAGCAACCGACCATAAAAGAGTTTTGTATCCTAAATCCTGTGCCCATTCAAGATTTTCGCTTGTGAATCTGCCTTGAGGTGGGCGATAGTATTTTTCAGTTAATGTTATGTCGGTGAGCGATAATAATTTTTCTTCCATATTTAAAAGCTCTTTTTCAAAATCTTCTTTATTTTTTTCATACATTTTAGGGTGACTGTCGGTGTGATTGCCTATAATGTGCCCTGAATTATAAATAAGTTCAACCATTTCAGGAGCTTGCTCGATATAATCTGAAACTAAAAAGAAAATAGCAGTTACATTATGCTTTTCTAAAGTTTGTAAAATTGCCTGAGTGTTTCCATTTTCAAAGCCAGCGTCAAAGCTTAGATATAGATTTTTTGAGTTATATTCATCATAATAAAAAGCGTTATACTCTCTTAATTCATCTTTAGATAAATTAGGCTCTGGCACAGTGTTATCCTCTTTAAAGCTAACTCCCCATCTAACAACTTCGCTGCTTGCCATCACAGTAGCTGTCTTATTAAAATCATCTATAGAAAATCCTAGCGAGAAAAAGAAGATAAGAGCCATTATAAAATAAATGTTTTTTTCATAATTGTTTTTCATAAATAATATAAATCCTTTCATTAAATTATAGCTTATAGATAAATATATGATAAATTTCACTTTTTAAGAATGATTTGCTATTGAAATAGGGGGATGAAAAATAGTATAATGAGATATTGAGAAAAAGGAAATTAAGCAATTTATGAAAAAATTTATTTCATTTGTATTAGCTATGGGGATTTTTATATGCCTTCCCTTTGGCATAAATGTAAATGCACAATCTACAGCACCTCCGAGCGTTGTATCAGAAACAGCGGTTTTAATTGATGCGGCAACAGGACAGGTTTTATATGATAAAAATAAAGATAAAGTAATGTATCCGGCGAGTATTACAAAAATACTAACCGGACTTTTGGCGTATAAAAATGCTGGAATGGATGAATATATTACAATGAGCTACGAGGCAACTCATTTTACTGAAAATGTTAGCCATATTGCGCTTATTCCAGGAGAAGTGGTTAGATTAGAGGATGCAATGTATGCCTTAGGTATAGAATCGGCAAACGATGCCGCAAATGGGATTGGTGAATATGTTGCTAAATCAAGCATTGCTGATTTTGGAAAAATGATGACAGAGTATGCTCATAGCATAGGTGCAGTTAATTCAAATTTTACAAATCCGAGTGGACTTCCTGATGATAATCATTACACCACAGCGATGGATATGGCATTAATCGCAAAAGAAGTTGTTCAATATCCTGACTTATGCAAATACTTTTTTACATCACGATACGAAATGGGTGCAACTAATTTAAAAGAAAATAGATATTTTAATGCTGCAAACAACTTTGTTAGCGGTGAGGATTATTATGAAGGCGTGTTTATGACTAAAGACGGCTGGACTTCTGATTCGCAGCACACATTAGTTACCGCGGCAACAAGAGATGGGATGACTTTGATTGCTGTTGTTATGAAAACAGCAAATAGCGATACAAAATTTCAAGATACAATAGCTCTTTTTGATTATGGATTTAGCAATTATTCAAGCCTTACAATTCCAAATGATTACATAGAATTATCAGCCCCTGAAAGAATTAACACCGACTCAACAGGCAGATTTTTTATTGAAAAGGATAGTATAACAACAACAGACGTTAGCCTAACTGCAGCAAATGGAACAACGGTTGAGGATGTTGAGATAGTTTATACAAATCTTTTAGCAGACCACACCACCGAAACAGCCACTATGGAAGTGCATTTTAAAATAGGCGATACCATACTAGCAAAAGGCATAGCAAACGCTATAATTGCTGAAACAAGGGTTGCAGGGATAATAATAGAAAGTGACCCAAGAACAGCGATTGAAAATGTTTCGATTATGATAGGATTTGCATTTTTATCATATCTTGCAGTGATGATTTCAGAATTATTAATTAATAAAAGATATTAAAGAATTAGATTTTTCTAATTCTTTTTTATTTTACATAAAATTTATTGTATATGTGAAATAAATGTGTTACAATAGAAAAATCGTGATATTTTAACTAAAGGAGAATAAAAAATGGAAAACACACAATTAAAAAAATTCAACATCATTTATGTAGTAGCATCATATGCTGTATACCTTGGTTTAATGGCTGGATGCATTGCATTATTAGAGGCAACAGGAAGTATGATATTTACTTACCTAGTTTTAATCCCAATGGCTTTAATAATTTGGGGACCAAACTTAGTGTTTAAGCTAAGAGCGAAAAGCATAGAAAAAGAATTGCAAGCAAAAGGATTTAATCCAAACTACACTTTCCGTGCAAAAACTATGAATTTTTACATGGATTTAAATTCAAATCAAATGGCATTTGTTTACAAACTAAATCCAACACATATTAATATTTTATCTATTAAAGAAGCTCAAAATCCAAGAGTAAATGATTTTAAAGCTGGTAAAGGAATTATGGAAGGCTCAAATATGGTTGCCTTAGAATTTGATGTGGCTGGAAAAAGACAAAGAATTCACACTTTCCTTTCAAACAAACGCTTTTCAATGAATAGCAATCAAATTTTAGATGGTATTTCAAAAGCTGATATGATGTGCGAAAGAATTTTAATGGCACAACAGAGTGTATAATTATGGGCGTTTTTGATAAGCTATTAAAAAAAATGGGACCTAGTTGGTGTAAAGATTGCAAAACGCAAACAGATATAATAAAAAAGCAATTATATTTTATTCCAATAACAGTTTCGCAAAAACTTCCAGATGAAAAAGATTATCAATATTTACTAAGTAAATTAGTTCCAATAAATGATAAAAGCGAAATTCCCGCTGGATTTTGTGCAGCATTATTAAAAAGATTTCGTTGCCCATCTTGCTCTAAAAAAAGAGATTATTTAGAGCTCTTTTTGCCAGTTAGAAATGAAGAAAGATTTTTAGCAGGCTATCATTATAAAAATGGAGAATTAGATTCCATAAAAACATTTTAATAAAAAGCTCTCTTTTATTTACAAGAGAGCTTTTTTTATATATAATATAAAAAGTGATAAAGGGGGCGATTAAATGCCAAAATTAAAAAATTTACTAATTAATATAGAAAATAAGATAACTACAAAAGTGTTTTTAATAATATTTATACTAGCTTTAATTTTTAGATTAATGCTAACGGCTGGAATGCAAGTTTATTTTATTCCAGACACAACATATGATGATATAATGCAAATAAGCAAAACTTTGAGTATATTAAATGGTGAGTGGCTAGGAGAGTATGGCAGTTTAACATTAGTTAAAGGTGTTGGCTATCCATTATTAACAGCGATTTTCTCTTTTTTAAGTATTCCATATATTTTAGCTTGGCACTCGGTTTATGTGCTTGCAAGCGTAGTTTTTATATATGCAGTTTATCCATTAATTAAATCAAAATTATCAATTTTAATAATATATTTTGCAGTTTTATTTAATCCAATAGCATTCACTATTGGCACTAATAAATTTTATAGGGACACAGCCTATTATTCCATAGCTTTTTTAGCGATAAGCTTTTTTTTATGTTTTATAACAAGGAACGATAAAAAGCTATACGCATTTTTTGCAGGCTTTAGCCTAGCGCTTGCCGTTTTAACTAGGGAAGATTCACATTTTATATTAGTTTATATGATTGCAGTGATTATAGCTGGATTTATAATTGATTTAATAAATAAAAAAGGCTTTAAAAACTGTTTGATTAAAATAAGTTTAGTTGCGCTAGGATATATAGTTGTTATTAGTCCGATAAGTTATATAAATTATTCATATTATAAAACATTTGATTTAGATGAATATCAATCATCAAGCTTTGCTGATGCCTATGGGGCGCTAAGCAGATTAGATGGAGGGCTTAATGATTCCCGCATAACAATTCCGTATGAAGAAAGAATGAAGTTGTATGAAAACAGCCCAGCTTTTAATGAATTATACCCACTTTTAGATGCACAAGATGCACAGTTTGAAACTTGGAAAGAAATTCATGGAGAATATAAAACAGGATATTTCAGCTTTGTTTTAAGAGATGCAGCGGCATCTCTTGGCTATTTTGAAACAGCAGAAAAATCAGATGAGTATTTCACTCGCCTTGCAAATGAAGTTAATGAATACTGCGACAATTTAGATTACGAAGTTGGAAATGAGAGAAGTGGGGTGCACGCTAGATTTTATTTAGAAGACACGCCAGAAATAATAAACTCATTTATTAAAGGAGTTATTTCAACATCAAAATTTGAAAATATATCTTGTCTTCCAATTCCAGCGAATGCCGATGATGAATATCTTAAAATATTTGAAGATGCAACCAATAGCACAATTGCAGCCGATAGATATATGAAAACTGGAGAAATTGTTAATAATTATTCCTTATCTGGGTTTAATTTATATATGCAAAGGGCGATAAGAGTTATTATTATAGTTTATCAGTTAGTTTTTCCTGTTGTTATGATAGTTTCTGTTTTATTATGGATACTTGATACAATAAAGGTTTTACTAAGAAAATACAATGCTGAAAAAATTATATCATGGCTTTCAGCCAGTAGCCTTTTAGGGGTGTATGTAGCTAGGATGGTAATGCTAGCATTTGTTGATGCTACAACATTTTCAACAGTCTTAAACCCAACATATCAAGCAGCCACATACACAGTTATGGTTGCATTTGCTGCTTTTCAAATATTAAAAAAAGTGGATGAATATTTTTTTGATAATAAAAATACGAGTTTAAAGTAAAGTGATATAAACTACTTTATAATAAAAAAACAAAATGGAATGACGAAAGCCATTCCATTTTATTTTTTATTTGTAAAATTTCTTTACAGGTATTTTATTGTGGAGTCACTTGTTTGTTATTATAAATTACTTTAATTCAAAAACAGTTTCCATTTTATTTATTGCTTTTTGGATTAAAGAATTTGGGCAAGCGCAGTTAAATCTTAGATGAGTTTTTCCATGGAATGTTCTGCCATCGTTAACAATAATTCCAACTTCTCTTAGTTTATCAAGGATATCTTGAATGTCCATGCCTGTATCTTTTGTATCAACCCAAAGCAAATATGTTCCTTGTGGCAAAGAAGTTTTTATGCCTTTGCATTTATTTAAAAAGAAATCAGCTAAATCTTCTTGATTTTTTCTGATATACTTATTCATTTCATCAACATATTCAGCGCCACCCTCGTATGCGCCGATTAAAGCGTGAACAGAAAAGACATTAAGCATATTATAATGAGAAGAAGCGGCAACTTTTGTTATCATTCTATTCATTTTAGGACAATAAATAATTGAATAAGCACCAACTAGCCCTGCTAAATTAAATGTTTTTGATGGAGCATATAAAGCCATAGTGATTTTTTTAGCAACATCGCTAACAGACTGCGTTGGAATATGTTTTGAAACTTTATCAACAATAAAATCAGCCCAAATTTCATCAGAAAGAATCATTACATCATGTTTATGGCATAAATCAACAACAGATTGAATTTCTTCTTTTGTCCACACACGCCCAGTTGGGTTATGTGGAGAGCAAAAAATAAATGCAGGAATATTATTAGCTATGATTTTCGCTTCCATATCTTCTAAATCAAGGCGATAAATGCCGTTTTCGTCTTGCTTTAACTCTGAATAAACTAAGAATCTACCAGCAGCTTTTACTGTGCCTTGAAAGCCTGTATAAGTTGTTTGATTTATTAAAACATTGTCCCCAGCTTGAGTATAAGCGTAAATAAAGCTTGCAAGACCACCTAAAACAGAATTTTGATACATAATATTATCTCTTTTTATGCCTTGCACTCCAAAGCGACTTTCTTGCCAAGAGCTAACAGCATCTACATAGCTATCTGGCAAAGAGAAATAGCCGTATAAAGGGTGTTCAACTCTTTCTTTTAAGGCGGCTACAACAGAAGGTGCTGTTGCAAAATCCATATCAGCTACCCACATAGGGATAACATCCTCTTTATCCACTTTTGTGTAAAATGGGCTACCCTCAAGCTTTGTTAAATCCCATTTTATTGCGTCGTTTGACCATCTGTCCCAAACGGTGTCGAAAAATTTTTGATCCATAGTTAAATTCCTAGCCTTTCAAATTTTATTATCGTATGTCAAAATTATACATAGATAAGGTGTATAATTAATGAAATATATTTCAGCTATGTTAATTATTTTAACATATTGTGAAATTAAGTTCAATATGTAAGAAATTGTATTGAAAAGTTGGGGCTTTATGATTGAAAATAACTTTTGTAAATGGTATAATTAATTAAATATAGTAAAAGGAATTGATTAATTATGCAATGGACGGATATTAAAGTTACAACTTTAAAAAAATATGAAAATATATGTGAAATGATAGGCGCAGAGGTGTGTCCGTCTGGAATTCAAATCGAGGATTACAGCGATTTAGAACAAGAGGTTTTAAATATAGCTCATATCGATTTGATTGATGAAGAATTAATAAATAAAGATAGAGATAAAATTATTGTTCATCATTATATTTCGCCACAAAGAGATGCGCAAGATGTTATTTTGCAATTAGAGAGTGCGCTTAGTCATTTAGGTGTTGAATATTCAATCAGCTTAGAATATGTAAATCAAGAAGATTGGGAAAATAGCTGGAAAGCTTATTATAACCCAATTGAAATTGGCGAAAAGCTAGTTGTGTGTCCGTCTTGGATAGATTATGAAACACAAAAAACTGTGTTAAAGCTGGATCCTGGGATGGCTTTTGGCTCAGGCACTCACGAAACAACTTATCTATGCCTTGAAGTGCTAGAAAAAGCTGTTAAAGAAGGGGATAGAGTTTTAGATATAGGAACAGGCAGTGGTATTCTAGGAATAGGAGCAGCTTTATTAGGCGCAAAAACAGTTGAGGGAGTTGAAATAGATCCAACTGCTGTAAAAGTTGCAAATGAAAATTCAATTTTAAATAACACTCAAGATGTTTTCACAATTTCTCTTGGAGATTTGACAAAAAACACCAGTGGTACTTATGATATAATAGTGGCTAATATTGTGGCAAATGCAATAATTATGCTAACAAAAGATGTTAAAAGATTAATAAGTGATAATGGCATTTATATTATGAGTGGAATAATCCTTGAAAGAGAATCAGACGTTGTGAATGCATTAAATGAAAATGGATTTAAAATAAAAGAAATTTTAAGGAAGAATAATTGGTCCTGCGTTATTGCTACCTTGTAGCAATAACGCCAAAGCTTTTATTTTTGCAAGGAGAATAGCAAAAATATTTTACCAAGGTAAAATAACAAAAAGCTTTAAAAATGAAAAATAATATTGCTACCTTGTAGCAATAACGCCAAAGCTTTTATTTTTGCAAGGAGAATAGC
>CAZVOQ010000033.1:10031-12762 GCA_964628475.1 uncultured Oscillospiraceae bacterium
AAAAATATTTTACCAAGGTAAAATAACAAAAAGCTTTAAAAATGATTGATATAAAATAACAAAGAGAAAGCATAGTTATATAAAGAAAGAGAATTTATGGCACATAGATATTTTTTAGATAGTGTTAATGAAAACACAGCTATTATTTTAGGTGATGAGGCAAAGCATTTAATAAAGGTTATGCGTGTTAAAAATGGGGATGAGCTAGTTTTAACAGATAAAAAAGGCTTTGATTACTTAGCGATTGTAAATAATATTAATCAAAATGAAATTCAGTGTAAGATAATTAAAAAAGAAAAAAATCTTGCAGATCCTAAAAAAAGGCTAACTGTTTTTATGGCGCTACCTAAAAGCGACAAGCTTGAAATGATAACGCAAAAATTATGCGAGCTTGGAGTTTATGAATTAACCCCGTTTGTGAGCGAATTTTGCGTGGCACAAAAAAGCAAAAAAGAAGACAATAAACTACAAAGACTTCAAAAAATTTCAGATGAGGCAGCTAAGCAATCAGCAAGAAGTATGCCAATGAAAATCAATCAAACATTAAGCTATAAGGAATTTTTATCAAATATAAAATCTTTTGAAAAAGTATTGCTTTTTTATGAAAAAAAGGATAGAATATATAGCTGGCAAAAATTAAATAGCTTTCAAGACGTTGCGATAATAATTGGAAGCGAAGGCGGCTTTTCTAAAAAAGAAGTTGAAGAGATGATTGAAAAAGGCATAGAGATTGTTAATCTTGGAAGCAGGATTTTAAGATGTGAAACAGCTGCTATCACTGCCACATCGCTAGTTCAATATGAATTGGGGGAATTAGAATAAATGTCGGAAAAAAGGCAGAGAATAAGCGAAGAAAAAAGAAGAAGATTAAATAAAAAAAGAAAACGAAAAAAAATGATAAGTTCATTACTTGGAACACTTTTAGCATTAGCTGTTTTAGCTGGCGCAGTTTTTCTAACAGTGGATTTAGTTTCAGGGGATAAAAATCAAACAGGAGATACTGCTAGCGAAAAAACAAGCCAAAGTGAAGATTTAATCGAAAATGAAAACGTGGTGAATTCAGAGCAAACAACTGATAATGCTGAAAATCAAAATGAAGATACAACGCAAAATCAAACGCAAGAACTTAGCCCACAAGAAGATAATCAAACAAGCGATATACCAAAAGAGGGCGATTTTGGAAGATTAGTTAGCACAAGTAATCCATTACCAGCTGATTTTGCTCCAGAAGTAAGGGCGATTGCAGGCACAGATAAATTATTTGATGTAAGAGCAGCTGATGATTTAGAACAAATGCTATCAGATGCAGCGGCAGCAGGATACCCTATGTACTTAGTGTCTACTTATAGAACAATAGAATATCAAGAAGGGCTATTTTCAAGAAAAGTTAATGAATATATAAGCGCTGGATACGATGAGGAATCTGCAAAAATAGAGGCGGCACAATGGGTTGCGATTCCAGGAACTAGCGAACATAATTTAGGGCTTGCAGCAGATATAGTTTCATCAACTTGGTATAACACAAATTCAGATTTAACCCAAGAATTTGAAAACACAGAACATTTTAAATGGCTACTAGAAAATTCGCCAAAATATGGATTTTTTATTAGCTTTCAAAAAGGCAAAGAAGATATTACAGGCATAGTTATGAGCCTTGGCATTATAGATATGTAGGCGTAGAACTTGCAGAGTATTTAACGGATAATAATTTATCACTTCATGAATATCATGATTTAATAAATTAAAATATAGGAGAAATAATATGAGAAATATAGAAGAATTAAGAAAAGAAATCAACGATATAAACGAGCAATTATTAGCGCTATTTATTAGAAGAATGCACGTTTCTAAAGAAGTGGCGATATACAAAAAAGAAAATGCACTTCCAATTTTAGATAGAAAAAGAGAAGAAGAAATATTGCAAAAGGTTGTTGATAATACTCCAGATGAATTAAAATCATTTTCTTTAGAATATTTTAAAAAATTAATGGATTTAAGCAAAGAATATCAAAGTGAAATGTAAGAATTAAAAGATAAATGGCAATAAAAAACTAGCAGTATTGAATAGCTAGAATACGCATAAAAAAAACAAGTGGCTCGATGCCACTTGTTTTTTAATTAGCAGTAGTAAGTTATTTGATATTGCTAGTTTAATTTTGGGTAATTATAATCGAAAGATAATTAAACTATACATCACATATTTCGGTTTTATTGATATATTTTTTGTTCTCTAATATTTTTAAAATGCTGGATACAAGAAGTAAAGCCCCGCTTATTGTTAAGCTTATGCCCCCAAAGTATAAAGCAGAATATCCATTTTCAACCATCCAAATTGATACAGCAAAATTATTCACACCAAACAAATCTTGTGAAATAAAAAAAGCAAAAATATACAAACACATAGTAAATACGTACCCCATAGTGGATAAAATTAAAACACACTTACTATAATTTTTCTTCATAAATTTCTCCTTATCATTTTAATTTTCAATCTATTTGTATTCATATTGTGCTTATAATAGGTATGCATTTACTATAATAGATGAAAACTTATCTTCTGTATAAATTTTTCCCAACAATATAAATTCCAATCAACATTTCAGCGATTGATATTCCTAATAATAATCCAGCAATAAAATCTTTAAAATCAGAACCAACCAATGTATACGAAAGTGACTGTAATGCAATCCCCATTACAACTAATAAAATTCCATATATCATTTCTTTTTGC
>CAZVOQ010000034.1:0-1898 GCA_964628475.1 uncultured Oscillospiraceae bacterium
GCTGCAATAATTGCACTAAATCCATTTTCTGCTGCATTTTCAGCAAATTCACAGGCAATTTTAGGAGTTCTATGTGCTGACATAATTCTCATTTCATATTCAATACCAAAGCTTTCTAATTTATCTGCCGCTTTTTGCATAACAGCTAAATCGCTGTCGCTTCCCATAACAATTCCAACTTTTCTCATAATAAATACCTTTCTTTCTTTTAAAATAAAATAACGAAAACAACCTAAAATAAGCGTTTTCGTTAAATACTAATAGAACAAGGAGTAACCCTGCTATTTTTAAAACTAAAAACGCATACTTCTTGCTTTTCACACCTAGATAATCTAAGTGTGTACTATCAATAGTCAAACTATTTATGGTAGTTTGGTAGAAACGCTAAGGCCATATTCCTTAAATTATATTGATTTTATTAAATTATATTATTTTGTAAAAAAATCAAATCTTTCACAAGATAATTGTACTATAAATACGTAATTCTTTTCAACTGTGAGTAGTTATGAAAATTTACCATTTTTTTTATAATTTTCTATAACAATAGTAAAAAAACTGTTAATTTTTAAAATAAAAATCAAGGCTAGATGCTCTTAAAATCAATTTTATCTTAAAAACAAAAAAGTATGAGCTATATCCAGCTCATACTTTTATAATTTAATATTTTTTAATATATGCAGTTGTCAATGTTAAGGCTGCAAATCCCAGTGCTATAAGTTGTATAGATAATAAAGGTATTTTTGGAATTGTTAGGGAGTATGAGAATAATAAAGCTAAAATACTTCCTGTTGCAAGCGATAAATTTTGAACTACTAAGCAGATAGTTTGTGCAATTCTTGCAGCTTCTGAGGCTGAAAAACTTTGCGTTAATGAATGTAAATTATCTAAATGTGCAACACATGCTTCAGTTTCAAATGTGTAATCTGTAAATGATTGCATCAATAAAAACTCTTGCTGATTTAATACACCAACTGATTCATAAGGTAAATCATAAATTTTTTCAACGAGCCTTGCGTCCACATTAAAATCTCTTGAAGTTAGAATAATATTTCTTGAATGTTTTACAAAAACATCTAAATTCTCTTTAACTTCGTCGTCTTTATAATATCCAACTATAAACACTCCATATAATTGCCCGTTTACTGAAACATATATCGGTTTTTGATTTTTTTCAATTAAGCTAGTTTCGCCGCTAATTGGTGGCATTTGTATATCATATTTTTCCATCAATTGCCTATTTCCAACTAAAACTCTGCTTTTATTAACCCATGCCACATAGCCTTGATTTTGCGTGTATTCGCAAGATTCTACTGGGTATAAAATATTTGTATCATTTTTAATAACTTGCATAAATATTGATTTTAAGTTTTCACATTCAGAAATTAAAACACTCGAAGCGTATAATATTGCTGCATCAAGTTTATCAACTTTTGTTGGGCGAATTCCATGTAAAACAATAGATTTTTTAGGAAACAAATGCTTTGCATCAAAAGTTACATGCGTAGTTTTTGATAATTGATCTATCCCTTGCCATCCATTAACTAAGGCGCCAACTTGCTTTAATTTTTTTTGCATTAAACTAGATGGAACACTAACTATCATTGAATGTGCTAATGGAATTTGCATAACTGCAGCGCCAGTTGCACAAGAAAAAGCGGTTAAAACATCTTTTGATACAATTAACGCTAAAACAAAGCATATCCCTGTTACAACATAAGAAATCAAAACAGTTTTCTTTGCTATAACATCGCTCTTACTTATAGAAAAGCCTGCTTGCAAAAAGTTTGTTATATTGCTAGTTTTTCTTGAAATTAGAATATTTGGCATATTGCTATCTAATATTCTTGAAATTCTTTTTAAAGCTTCTGTATCTTTTAAAATATAGCCAACATTAATGC
>CAZVOQ010000034.1:1908-12750 GCA_964628475.1 uncultured Oscillospiraceae bacterium
TTATATTATCTGTTGCAATCCTTTTACCTATCGCATTAAATGAAAGCGCAAAACAAATTATACTTGCAAATATCGTCATTTCATTTGGTGGTTGAGAGCTTGAATTAAAAATAAATATTATTAACTGCAAAACAGTTAAAACACAGCCCAAACTTATAAAACTATCTGGAGTTGGCTCTTTAAATAGCCCTTTAAATCCAGAAATAATCGTTGGGATAAAGGCTATAAGCACACCTAGAAAAACCACTAAATTCACAATATAAAACATCATCGGCTGTGAAATTGGGTTTATAAATGATGGAAGATTAATAGAGCTTGTTGCAAAAACAGTTAGCATACTAAGTGAAATAGCCCCAACTAAGCCAGCCATTATTCTAAATGAAAGTGTTGATTTAAATGTTTGTAATTCGCTAGTTATATCAATATTTTCATCAATTTGATTTTCAAATATTTCCCCTAAAGATATATATTCTTCAAAAACTGATTCTTCTTCATCTTCATCATATTCAAAAATATCTTCACTATCACTAGTTTCTTCTATTTCTATTGAAGATTTAGTATCTTCCTCTACAAATTTTGTTAAAAACACGTCTTGGGTGTCTTGGTTTGAAAGAGCATTAAAAACACTTTCTGCTGTATTAGATAAATTTTCTTCTTTTATATCAGATTTATCTTCAAATTTATCTTTTATAAAATCAGATGATTTTGAAGCCTCTGTTCCCATAATACTATTTAAAACTATTTGAGCTTTAGTCATTCCTTGATTTTCATCAGCTTTAATACTAACATCATTTTCAACAGGCTCTTTTTCTTTAACTGCTACTGTACTTACAACTTCATTTATCTTTTCTTTTTGCGGATAAACTTTTATATCATCATCTATTTCTTCTACATCTTCTTTATATTTTTTATATATAGGAAGTTGCTCTTTATCTTCTTTTTTCTTTTCTTTTCGCTTTTCCTTTTTAGTTTCTTTTTTAGTTTCTTTTACATATACAGAATCTAAAAATTCTTCTTCATTTAGCATTTCATCAATATCTTCATCAGATAAAGAAAACAAGCTTTTAAATCCTATTTTTTTCTTATTTGATTTTTTTGCCTGCTTTACAGGCTCATCCAAGCTTTTTGCTGATACTACCACTTCTTTTGGAGCTACTATTGGCGTATCAACTAACGGAGCCTTTACAACTGGCTCCACTGGAGATTTAATCAAAATTTCATCTAAAACCGGCTTAACTTCTTCGGCTTTTTTATAATCTATATCTTGTGTTTTTTCTATTTCTTCTTTTATCTTAATTGCCTCTAATTTTTGCTCTTTTTTCTTCTTTTTTAAAGCTTTTTTATCTTCATCTTTCTCTTCAAAAAAATAATCATCTGGCAAATTTAAAGATAAGCTATCTGTTATATATTTCTTTTTAAAAAATCCAGATTTTTTCTTAGCAGATTTAACCTCAATTTCTTCTGGTGTTTTTGTTACAGCAACCGTTATTGTAAAGAAATCTTTAAATTTATCTTCTAATTCAGTGTTTTCTTCTACTGGTGCAATCTCTGGCTTTTTTGTATCTAATTTTAAAAAATCATCAAGAGCAGAATCAATTTGAATTTCTTTTTTTGATTCTTCATTAGCTTTATTATTTATAACTTCAGGCTTTTTTGATGCATTCACCTGATGCTTTACTTCAATTTTATCTTCTACTGCTTTTTTTTCATTAGAAATAGAGGAATCACCGATTCCCCTTTCTTCTTTTCTTTTTTTTATGCTTTCTAAAATACTATCAATATCTTTTGATGAATTCGGCATAATAATCTATCCTTTAACTTTATATATTTCTTTGACGATTTATTTCATACATTATTATTCCAGCTGCCACTGAGGCGTTATATGAATCTACATCGCTATTATTTGCCACCATAGGAATACAAACTATATCATCGCACAAGCTTTTAACTAAAGGCTGAACACCTTTACCCTCATTTCCAATAACAATAGCAATAGCCCCTTTTAAATTTTGTTTATAAACTGGCACTTTTGAAAAATCAGCGCAATAAACAAAAATATTTTTTTCTTTTAAAATTCTAACTGTTTGTGCTATATTTGCAACTTTTGCTATTGGCATATGCATTGATGCACCTGCTGAAGATTTATGAACAATACCTGTTATACTACTAGAGCCTCTTTTCGGAATCACAACTCCGTGTGCTCCCATTAAATAAGCACTTCTAATAATTGCACCTAAATTATGCGGATCTTCTATACTTTCACATATCACCAAAAATGGATCTTCTTCTTTTTCTTTTGCTATATTTAAAATTTCATCGATATCTAAATAAGTAACGGTGCTCGCAAAAGCTGCTACTCCTTGATGATGTTCATTCTCACAAAGTGTAGTTAGCTTTAATGGGTGCACCTTTTTAACAACTGCGCCGCAATCTTTTGCAAGTGCGATATAAAAATTTTGAACGCTCGGGTTTAAATTTTCTGATACAAAAACTGTGTCTACGCTAGTTTTTGATTTTAAAAGTTCTGTAACTGGGTTTTTTCCATATATAATTTCGTTTTTGTAATCCATTTGATAAATCATTCCTTTATATTATAAAAATACTTAAATTTGTATTAAATTCTTACTTCTTAATAAATTATAGCAAATTTTTTCTTATAATAAAAGACTTTTTATCTAAAAAAATCATATTTTACAAAATATTTAAAAATATAGAAGCGAAAAAGAATACTGCAAGGAATAAAAAGCATATATTTAAAGGAGTAAAAAAAGTTTTTTCTCTTTTTTTAATTTTTAAATTTTCTAATATCTCCTGAGCATCTTTTCGAGTGTTCGCAACATTTATGCTATGCTCACCTGGTTTTAAAAAAACTAATATCTTTTCAATTTCCTTATTTTTCGTGTCATGTATTTCTATAACTTTATGCTGAAGCCCTTTCATAAGTTTATCCCCCTTTTTAAATTTAATATTTTTGTCTAAAATGCCAATTTTTTCGCTAAAAAAAACAATATAAAAATTACAAATTGTAGATAAAAAAAGCTTGACTTAGTTTTCAACAATACTAAAATAATGTTGAAAACTCTGTTGAAACTGTTGATAACTTCGCTTAAAATCTGTATTTTTATCTGTTTTATTGTCGATGCAACCTTAGAGTTTTCAACATAGTGTTGAAAACCCTGTTTAAAACTATTTGTTATACTCATAATTGTCAATAGTTATTTTTAACAAATTTCATATAATAATTCTTGCTTAAAACATCTTTATTTAAACAAAAACTTTTGCATCATATTTTGCATATTAAGTTAATATATGGTAAATTATATTTATAAAATAAATTAAGGAGAGATTTAATGTATAAATTAATAGACAATAAAGTTGTATTTTTAAACGTTGAAGATTATAATCTTGATGAAACATTTTTATGTGGTCAAGCTTTTAGATGGGATAAATATAAAGATGGATTTTCCGGCTTTATTAATAAAACGCTATGCTATGTTTATTTTGATAATAGTAATTTAATTGTGGAGCCTTTAGTTGTATGTAATGATTTAAATAGTTTTGCAAAAAAATGCGAAAAATTTTTATCTTTAGATATTGATTATAAAATGCTCAAAGAAAGATTTTCAAAAAATGAAATAATGAAAAAATCTATTTCTTATGCGCCAGGAATCAGAGTTTTAAATCAAGATTTTTTTGAAACTTTGCTAACTTTTATAATAAGTCAAAATAATAATATACCAAGAATTAAAAAAATAGTAGACGAGCTATCAAAAAACTATGGCGAAAAAGTTGGAGATTTTTATAGTTTTCCCACTGCAGAAAGTTTAAAAAATATTTCAATAGAAGAATATGCACAATTAAAAATGGGATTTCGAGCAAAATATATATTTGATGCAGTACAAAAAATAAATGATGGAGAAATTAAAGAGGAAACTCTTTTATCTCTTTCTTACGAAGATGCCCAAACAGAATTAATAAAAATTAAAGGCGTAGGCCCTAAAGTTGCAGATTGTGTTTTATTATTTTCACTTGAAAAATATGAGAGTTTTCCAAAAGATGTTTGGATAAATAGAGCATTAGAACAAATGTTTCCAAACGGACTTCCAAAAGAGATAAAAGGCTATGAAGGTATTGCCCAGCAATATATTTTTCATTACGCAAGAAATAACCTTGAAAAATAAACTCAAATAGGTTATTATATAAATTAGTGAATATTTTAACAATTTTATAAATATTAAAAGGAGTAAAATTATGCTAGTAAATACTAAAGAAATGCTAAAAAAAGCAAGAAGCGAAGGTTATGCTGTTGGCCATTTTAACATTAACAACTTAGAGTGGACAAAAGCAGTACTTCTAACTGCACAAGAACAAAACAGCCCTGTTATCTTAGGTGTATCAGAAGGCGCTGGTAAATATATGTGTGGCTACCCAACTATTGTGGCTATGGTTAATGCTATGATTAAAGAGTTAAAAATCACAGTTCCAGTTGCTCTACACTTAGATCACGGTAGTTATGAGGGTGCTAAAGCTTGTATCGAAGCTGGTTTTTCATCAGTTATGTTTGATGGTAGCCATTACTCAATCGAAGAAAATATTGAAAAAACAAAAGAAATCGTTGCTCTAGCTAATGCTAAAGGCATTTCTGTTGAGGCTGAAGTTGGCTCAATTGGTGGCGAAGAAGACGGCGTTACTGGTAAGGGCGAAGTTGCAGATGAAAAAGAATGTGCTTTAGTTGCAAGCCTTGGCGTTAGTATGCTTGCTGCTGGTATTGGTAACATCCACGGGCCATACCCTGAAAACTGGCAAGGTCTTGATTTTGAAGCACTAGATAAAATCAACGATGCTGTTGATAAACTACCTATCGTTTTACACGGTGGTACTGGTATTCCTGATGAAATGATTAAAAAAGCTATATCTCTAGGCGTTGCAAAAATCAATGTTAACACAGAATGTCAACTAGTTTTTGCTGCTGCTACAAGAGAATATATCCTAGCTGATAAAGATTTAAAAGGAAAAGGCTATGATCCTAGAAAATTACTTCAACCAGGATTTGAAGCTATTAAACAAGGCGTTAAAGAAAAAATGGAATTGTTTGGAAGCGTTAACAAAGCATAATTAAAAAAAAGCTAAAAACTTTAAGTAAAGTTTTTAGCTTTTTATTTTTAATCTATGTATCTTGCAATTAATTTACTTATGATAACTTCATTTTCGCGCTTTCAAGTGCTTTTAATAAATCTGTTATATCAATAGTAACTGACGCTTTTAAATCTTCAACATCTGGGATATTTGGATAGTATGCATCTTTTTCATAAGTTGGCATACCTAAAACTTCATCCACTGTTTGCCCTACTGCATAATCTTCAAGAGCTGCATATTGCTCAAATAATTCTTTTTCAATAGGTGATGCAACGATCATATTATAATCTGGTCCTTTTTCAACTTTAGTTCTTAAATCTACTTCACCTGCTAATTGACCTTGTGCATCAAAAGCCACAAATTGCTGTGCTGCATCAAACATAATATCAATTATTTTGCCTTCGCCATCAGTTGCAAGTCCAACAAAAGTTGTTGTTACTTCAACGCTAGCTCCTTTTTCAGCGCCATCGCCTTCTTGTGGAGTTACAAGTACACTTGTGCCAAGAGCAACTTCAGTTGGCATTTCAGCTAATGGCATTGCATTTTCATATGCTTTTTTAGCAGTCATAATATAATCATCAATCATTATTGTAACTCCTGCTTTTAAATCTTCATCATCAGCACTCATATCTGCAATTTCATCAATAGTTTTTCCAACCATCCATTCTTCTAAAGCCATAAATTGCTCATCTATTTCTTTTCCAATTCCTGATGCTGCTTTTAATCCATAATCTTCGCCACGCTCTGATTTTGTGCGAAGCTCTATATCTCCTGCAACTGTTCCATCATCAGCAAAAGTAATCATTTGCTCTGTTACATCAAAAGAAACATCCATAACCTTGCCATCCATATCAAATATAATAGCCATCATTGAAGTTTCGATTGCTGCAACTGCATCTTTTTCATCCGTAGCGCTCATGCTATTTGATTTTGGCATTGCCGCAACACCAAGCATATAGCTTTTTTCGCTCATAGTTTCTTCTTCAGTAGTTTCTTCGGTGATTTCTTCAGCAGTTTGAGTTTCTTCAACAACCTCTTCTTCTGTTGTAGAAGTACATCCTGCTAAAGAAAACACTAACATAAGCGATAAAAGCATTGCAATAAATTTTTTCATAAACAAACCATTCCTTTCTATATTGATAGCGTTAAGCTATCTATTTTAAAATATAAATATACATTTTTGCATATTTGTTGATTTAAGTATATCATTTTTGCTTATTGCTATCTATACATTAAATATTAATAATTTATTAATAAAATATGTATAATAGCGCTAAATCTTAAGCTATATACTTTTTTTTCTTTTTTTGCTATAATAAGCTGAATAGTTTTAAGGAGATATTATATGTATAATATAATTAATTTAAATAACGAATACCAACTTTATATAAAAAAAGGAGCCACAGCTTTATTTTCTAATAGCGAATTAATTTCTCAAATAGAAACTTTTAAAGGCTATGAGTGCTATAATATCGGCACTTTTCCTGCGATGCAAAGCTTTTATATAAATCCAATAAATTTAGAATCTGATTATATTAATTCTATTGCTTTTATTATAAAAAAAGATTTATTAAAATCTTTAAATTATAAATTAAATAAATTTATAGGCAATGAGATAAATCTTGAGTTATCTGCTATTTTAAAAGCAAGAAAAATTAAAATTAAATGCCTTTATAACATTAAAGTTCAGTATAATTTTATAGATAATTCAAAAACATATTCGCAAAATAAAAAAGAATGTTTATTTTTAGAATATAAGTATATTAATAAAACTTTAGCTTTAAAAAACTATCTAAGCACTATTAAATCACCTAAACCTTATCCGAACGTTAGAAAAGATTTGCTTAAAGGATTTTTTGATTTTTTACTATCTATGCCTTTAATAAAAACTGCTTCTTTATTAAATATTGATAATAATTATATAAATATTGGCTCATTTACTCAAAATAAATTATCAAGCCATCCTAAAGTTTCAATTCTAATAAGAACATATAAGAAAAAAGAAAGCCTTCGCAATACTTTAAATAGCCTATGCCATCAAGACTATGATAATTTTGAAATTATAATTGTTGAAGATGGATCAAACACAGCTCAAACTATGATTGAAAATGATTTTTCTAATATGCCTATAAGCTATTATTGCCCTAACAAATCGCTTGGTAGAACTGCGATAGCTAATATAGCTCTAAAAAAAGCCACTGGAGATTATATTTGTTTTTTAGATGATGATGATTTTTATTACCCAGATTACATTAAAAGTAATATTCAATTATTTTTAGAAAATGAAACTAAAGATTTTGTTTTTTCTTCTTTTGTTTCCTTAAATGCAGATATTCTATCTCTTGAGCCTTATAATATAGATATAAAATCAGTTCAATCTAATATTTTTAGCCATATTACATTAATGGATATGTGCGTTAAATGTAGAGTTCCTATTACAGGAGTGATGTTTAAAAGAGATTTATTTTTAAATTTTGGCGGAATGGATGAAAATCTTGATGCTGATGAAGATTGGCATTTATGGCTTAAATATATTTCAAAAACTAATAATAAAAATATTTTAATGCAAGCAGATATAAAAAGATGCATTAGTGCTTGCGTATATCCTGCAAATGAAAATTTAGCAAAAGAAAGACATGATAAATATAGTGTTTATGATGAAATAATGCTAAAAGACAAAACTCTCACATTTAAAGTGAGTGATGAAGAAATAGATTTATGGAAAAAAACTGTTAAATCTGATGTATTACATTTATTTAATAATGGATTATTAAACGATTTTTTAAAAAACACAAAATCTTTAGGCGAAAAAGATTTAGATACATCAAAAAGCGAATTTACTGCTTTTGAAATAAATAATTATTATTATTTCCTACTAAATAAATATTCAAATGAATTATTATAAATAAAAAGATGATACTTAAATAAGTATCATCTTTTTATTTAATTATACTGTTTTACTTCTACGAAGTTCTAATCTAATTTTATCTGCAATCATTGCTATAAATTCTGAGTTTGTTGGTTTTCCACGCATATTATTTATTGTATATCCAAAATATTCATCTAAAACATCAACATTTCCTCTATCCCAAGCCACTTCGATTGCATGTCTTATAGCTCTTTCAACTCTTGAGGAAGTAGTTCCATTCATTTTTGCAATATCTGGATATAATCTTTTAGTTACTAAATTGATTATACTCGGATCGGTTATACTCGCTATTATTGCCTGTCTTAAAAATACATAGCCTTTAATATGAGCAGGTACACCCATTTTATGCAAAGTTGTAGTTACTATATCTTCTAAATCGTAACTTGGCGCTTCATTCTCTTTAAGATTAAGCATACTTTCAATTCTTGAATACACAACCTCTAAAGAAAATGGCTTTAAAAAATAATAATTAAACCCTTCATTCATTATTTGTCTAACGCTATTTTCGCTATCAAAACTACTTGTTGCAAAAAATAATTTAGGTTTATTATTTAGTTTTGAAGCTTCATCTTTAACTGCAATAGCATCTAAATTTGGCATAAAAACATCTAAAAACACAATATCTGGCTCAACACTTTTAATAGTTTCTAGTGCCACTAGCCCATCTTTTTTACAAAAATGAACGTTAATATTTTTAGAATTAAAGAAATGGGTATAGCCGTTAATCACATCGTTATCAGATTCAGTAAATAATAATGTTAGCTGATTTTTAATCATAAGATTCTCCTAATAATAATTTAATTTTTACGGCTTAAATTAACAACATTAATATTCTAACATAGGAATTAATTTATTGCAATAGCTAATATGGTAAAAAATGGTAATAAATGGTGAAAAAAAGTAGATTATTGTTGCAAGAGTAGTAATAACAACTTTTATAGGCATAAAATAGGCGTTAAAATAGTATTTTTAAATTTATTCTATTTTTCTAAGAAAGACTATATTATTTTGATAAATTGTGTTTATGTTATTAATAATAATAATATTTTTTGTTATCTATTGACTATAAAAACTAAAATGCTATAATTGAAGTATGCCTATTGTCATATTTTGCAATAATGGCTTTTTTATTTTGTAGGAGATTATATGCTAAAAAAGAATTTTTTATTTGAAAAAGATTTCATTAAATCTGTTATATCAATTGCTTTGCCGATTGCATTTCAAAACATGATAAGTTTTGGTGTTCAAGCTATGGATACTGTTATGCTTGGAAGGCTAGGCGATACAGCCGTTTCAGCTGCAACACTTGGAGGGCAACCAGCCTTTTTATTATATTTATTGGGATTTGGCTTAACTGGTGGTGGCTCTGTTTTAATCGCTCAATATTGGGGAAAAAAAAATATTGATGTAATTAAAAAAGTTATGCGCACTTCCATGCTAGCTATTACAACTGTTTCAATAATAGTTGCTATTATTTGTTTTTTATTCCCTGAAAATATAATGAGAATTTTCTCAAAAGAAGAAGCTGTTATTGCAGCCTCAGCAAGCTATTTAAAAGTTATGTCTATTGGATTTGTTTTTAGTTCTATTGCTAGCAACTATATGATTAGTATGAGAGCTGTTGAAAAGGTTAAAATGTCCACGCTTGTTTATTCTATATCTTTTTTTGTTAATGTATTTTTTAATTATATTTTTATATTTGGTGAATTTGGCGCACCTGAACTTGGCATAGTTGGCGCTGCTATTGGCACTGTTATTGCTAGGGTATTTGAATTTTTATGTGTTATAATATATATGTATTTTATAGAAAAAGATATTGGCTTTCAAATACATTGCATATTTAAATTTGATAAAGCAATCACTAAAGATTATTTAAAAAATGCTGCACCTGTTGTATTAAATGAAATGGTTTGGGCTCTTGGCACTTCAACGATAACAATCGTTATGGGGCGTCTTGGCCAAACATTCGTGGCTGCAAATAGCGTTACTATGGTTTTATTCAATCTAGCAAACGTGGCTATATTTGGTATTGCTAATGCATCTGCTGTATTATCTGGAAAAACAATTGGCTCTGGTGATTTAAAAAGAGCACAAAAGGTTGCACATACTTTATTATTATTAGCAGTATCTTTCGGACTGCTTGGCACTACTCTCTTACTCTTAATAAGAGATCCATTTTTAAATTTTTATAATATAACTAATGAAGCTAAAGAAATCGCAAGACAGATGATATTTGTGTTAGCAATGCTAATGCCACTATCCGCATTAGACGTTGTTAATGATATAGGAATATTAAGAGGCGGCGCAGACACTAAATTTGCTGTTATGCTAACTGGATGTGGTATGTGGCTCATAAATGTACCTTTAGGATTTTTAACAGGGCTTGTGCTTTTATTGCCTGCACCTTTAGTCTTTTTATCAATGAGAATAGATAGCACACTAAAAATACCAATGCAATTATATCGAATTCTCTCTGGAAAATGGATTAGACGAATAACAAATGATGAACTTTAATTTTTTTGACAATTTATATAAAAAACATTTGACATATACATAATAATTTAATATAATATTAATAGAATTTTAAAAAATAGGGCTTGGTTTTATGCAAGATGATATTTTAATTCACCTAAAAGGTGCAAAAAATGGTAATAATTCCGACATAGATTATATCTTTTCTGCTTTTCGTGGAATTATACATAGTCATGCCGTAAAGCTCCATAGTTTAGAATTTGATTTTGAAGATGCAATTCAAGAAGGCAATATTGGTTTATTTA
>CAZVOQ010000035.1:0-1724 GCA_964628475.1 uncultured Oscillospiraceae bacterium
GCCTACTTCTGCACTTGATCCTGAAATGGTTGGCGAAGTTTTAGAGGTTATAAGAAGCTTAGTAAATGAAGGAATCACTGCTGTTATCGTAACTCATGAGATGGGATTTGCTAAAGAAGTTTCGGATAGAGTTTTATTTATGGATGAGGGAATTATTGCTGAAGCTGGCACTCCTGATGATATTTTTGTAAATCCTAAAAACCCTAGAACGAAAGAATTCTTAAGTAAAGTTTTATATTAAACCAATTAAAAAGCTGACACTTTATTATAAAAGTGTCAACTTTTTTTATATGTAGCTAAAAAGTGCAATATTATTTAAATTTTTAAATTCTATTACACCTTTTAGTAGTTTTACTTTTTAACTATCAAATTTCAGATTTAATCTACAATCTAAAATTTAATTAGCATTTTTTATTATCTTTTTGATTAGATTTATTTTCTGTTTTTTTGTTTTGCTCGCTTTTTGTTTTTTCATTTTGACTTGTGTGTTTTTTGTTGTCTTTATTCATGGTTTCACCACCCTTCGATTATATTATAATCCAGATTTTTATTTTTATTCACTAATTTATATCCAGTTGATTAAATATATATAATATGTTATAATATAATTTGGATTTATATGAAAAAAATAAAAATACAGGAGTTTTTAAACTATGTCCGGACATTCAAAATGGAGCACTATTAAAAGAAAAAAAGGTGCTAATGACGCTGCTAGAGCAAAAATTTTCACAAAATTATCAAGAGAAATATCTGTTGCTGTAAGAGAATCTGGAGCAGATCCTAATAATAACAGCCGTTTACGTGATTTACTCGCTAAAGGGCGTAGTAATAACGTGCCACAAGATATATTACTTCGTGCTATTAATAAAGCTAAAGACAATGATAAAGACAATTTTGAAGCTTGCGTTTATGAGGGATATGGCGCTGGTGGTATAGCTGTTATTGTTGAGGGCTTAACTGATAATAAAAACAGAACAGCTGGAAATGTTAGACATTATTTTGATAAATTTAAAGGAAATCTTGGCACAACTGGATGCGTATCATTTATGTTTGAATCTAAAGGAATAATCACCATTGAAACTGACAATATTGATGAAGAGGCCTTTTTAGAAATGTCTTTTGATTCTAGTGCTGAAGATATATTATTTGATGAAGGAATAATTGAAATTACTTGCGCACCTAATGATTTATCAGATACAGCTGATTTCTTTGAAGAAAAAGGCTATACTCTATCTATGCGTGAAGTTCAAAAAACACCTAGTACTTACACTAAAATCACTGATGAGGATACATTAAAAATGCTTTCCTTATTATTTGATTATTTACAAGAAGACGATGACGTGCAAAATGTTTGGCATAATTTAGAAAATCCGCAAGATTTAGATTAAGCCTTTCAAATTTAAGAAGGAATAAACATTATATGAAAAAAGAAAATATCTGTATTTTCTGTGAAAAAGAATTAAATCATAATAAAAAATGTGAATGGTGTGGCTTTAGCAATGATGAAAATCAGAATATGCAAGGCGCTCTTTCTTATGGCACAATTTTAGATAATTTTGTTATTGGAGAAGTTTTAAATTTTAGTGGTGATGGTTTTGAATATCTATCATATGATAGGTTAACTCAAAAGAAAATCATCATCAAAGAATTTTTTCCAGTGAGCCTTTTGAAAAATCGTAATGGCGTTGATGTTATTGTTCAAGATGGAAAAGAAGTTCTCTTTA
>CAZVOQ010000035.1:1734-12676 GCA_964628475.1 uncultured Oscillospiraceae bacterium
GATGGATTTCGTTGATATATTTACAGAGCTAACTTATATCCAAAATGAATATATGCAAAAAGTTATTTCTGTTTTTTCTAATAATAACACCTGCTATGCTGCATTAGAATATATAAAATCAACACCATTAAAGCAATATATGATAAATAAAGGCACTCCTTATTCTTTTAAAGATGCTAGATGGGCTTTAAATGGTATTCTAACTTTAATTGGTGAATTAAATAAAAAAAATCTTTCACATGGTGGTATTAGCGATGAAACTGTAATAGTTGATTCTGAAGGAAATTTAAAACTTACAGGATTTTCTGTTCAAGATTTAAGAACAAAGAATGAACATATAATTTATAAGCTTTACGATGGTTTTTCTGCCCCAGAGCAATACGAAATGGGCAAATTTCAGGGCTTTTACACTGATATATACTCTATTGCTGCTCTTTTATATTATATGGTAACGAGCATGCACTACACTTCTATTGAAAGTTTAATTAGAAAAGAGCATAGCAAATTACTGCCAAAATACGCAGTTCACGCTTTAACAAATGCCTTAAAAGAAAATCCCCATGATAGGCTAGATAGTATTGAAGATTTTATTTTAATGCTTGATAATAAAGCAACAATTATAAAACAAGAGCCCACTACAAAAAAATCAAGTGAAAACAGCTTTATCACTTTTATTAAAGATAAAAAAAATATACCACTGATTTTTATTACCATAGTTATATTTTTAATATTTATTTCTGCTATTTCTTCTTTAAATACTGATGATGTTATAGCCGATAGTTCGAGTGAAATCACTTCTGAAACTCAAGATGTAATAGTTCCTAATTTAGTTGGCAGTAATTATAATGAAATAATGAACGACTCATCTTTACAAGAAGATTTTTATTTTGTTATGAATGAAGTTTACGATAGCATTACTCCTGTTGGAAATATTGTATCACATCAGCCAAGTTATCTTAGTGAAGTCGAAAAAGGTACTACGATTTATTTAAATGTTAGTAAAGGTCCTGATTATGTTGTAGTTCCTGAGGGGCTTATTGGAAAAACTATAACTGAGGCTGATAGCATTTTAAAATCTGAAGATATTATTTACACTATCGTTTATGTTGATCAAACAAAAGAAAATCCATCTGGAACAGTTGTAAACACTAATAAAAAAGCTGGGGAACAACTTGACAAGGACCTTGGAGCTCTAATATTATATGTTGCTAATGATAAGCCAATTGCAACCCCTACGCCAACACCTACTCCTACCCCAAGTCCTACTCCATCGCCTACCCCTACTCCAACTCCTACCCAAAGCCCAACTCCAACTCCTACCCAAAGCCCTACTCCTTCTCCAAGCCCTACTCCAACAATAGCGCCAGAGCAATCTTTAAAACCAGATGCTACTTTATAATTTTAAATGCTAGAATTTATTTTCTAGCATTTTTCTTATTTAATAACATTTTATGTCGATATAATAATTATAAGTAATTTATTAATTAAATATTAACACTATAAAGTTATTTTATTAATCTGTCACAGTAGCCAAAAATAGGAAGGAGCAGTGAATTCATATGAAAGTTGCATCTATTAAAAATCAGTTTAAAGAATCAAAATCCAATCATCAGAGCGGATTTAATGAATCAACAATTTTAAAATCAGATAGCTTTTCTAAGCTTTTATCTAGTGAATCTTCTGCCGACACCTTCATTAAAGGCTCTGAAAATGCTGCTATCTTAAACGAAGAATCAAATTTTGAAATAGAGGCTTATCTTAAAGCTAAAAGAGAGTTTCAAGAAATGCAAGCGCAACAAAATCAAATTGATAGAGAAATGCAGGCATCTAAATCTCAACTTGAATCTGTTCAAAAAACATTTGATATACTCTTAAAATGCATAAAAATATCTTCTAGGATTATAAATGGAGATAATGTTCCGGCAAAAGACCATCAGCTTCTTTTAGAAAATTATCCAAAACTTTATTCTGTGGCTATGTCAGCAAGACAGGAAAAAGATAATCCAGAAAATCATAAAAGCGTTGTTAGTAAAGAAGAAGAAATGCAAGAGGCTGTAAAAGTTATGAGTGATGAAATATCAAAAGTTTTAGAATCTATTGCTAATACCCCTTCATTCAGCGAATCAGATATAAGTTAAGAAAAAAGCATTAAATAGCAAGTTTGCTATTTAATGCTTTTTTTATTTATCTAATAAATTTGAAATATTCTCTAAGAGATTTTCTAACAGACTGTGCTTAACCTCTTTTTTATAAGAATTCGTTGTCTTTTTATATGTATTTTCTTTAGGCTTTTCTGCAAAATTTTCAACAGCTAAAGAATAATTTGTTATTTTATCTTGAATAACTTCGCTTGATTTATCAATTAATGATATTGCACTTTTAACCTTTAAAAAAGATTGTTCTAGTTGAGTTTCGATGTCTTCAATACTTCTTTTAACACCCATAAATTCTTTTGCTAAACTTTGTGCATCTCCTTGAAACCTATCTTTTATTACAACAGCTTCTTCTTTAGCTTCATTAATTATATCATTTGCTTTTAATCTTGCGTCAATTAAAGTTGTTGATATTTCTTCTTGCCTTGATTTCCAATAATCATTTTCAGCCACAACCTTTTCAATTTCTTGACTAGACGTATTTAGCTGTAATTTTAATTTATTATAATCATTTTCTTTTAAAACAATAAAGTCTTTGCATTTAGAAAGTTTTTCTTCAAGCGCTTGATTAGTTTTTGCAGCATCGATTATTCCTTGTTTTAATAGCTCAACTGCCTCTTTTGCCTGCTCATAGTCATTTTCATTTTTATCAATTGAATCCTGAAGGAGCTTGACTTGCGTTTCAAGTTCCTCTTGTTTTTTTGCATATTCTTCTTCTTGATTTTTTATTTGTTTTAACAAATCATCAATGTATTTAATAACTTGATTTCTATCAAAACCCAATAAACTTTGCTTGAAAACCTCTTTCTCCATAACTTCCTCTTATTTACTACATTTAATTAAATTAGCAACAGCATCTACTGCAACTTTAATTGCTAGATGAGTATCATGCACTTTTTCATTTTCATAACCTGCATTAACTCTTTCTTGATTCCACACACAAAGCATAACTGCGCCTGCCTTTGCTCCTAAAGCAGAACACACTGTAAATAAAGCAGCTGATTCCATTTCACTAGCAAGGCATCCGCCTTTAATCCAAGCTTGCCATTTATTTTCAAGTTCATACGAAACAGGCATTCTCGCTGGCGAATGCTGACCATAAAAGCTATCTTTACATTGAACCACACCTGTGTGATATGCAAGATTTAATTTTTTTGCAGATTCTCTTAAAGCGTATGTTATATCTAAATCTGCAACTGCTGGAAATTCAATTGGAAGATATTCTTTACTAGTTCCTTCCATTCTAATAGCCCCAGTTACAACTACTAAATCACCTGCTTTAACATCCATTTGCATAGCACCAGCAGTGCCAACACGAATAAAGTTTTCTATGCCTAATTGATTTAATTCTTCTATAGCTATTGCAGCACTCGGACCACCAATACCTGTTGATGTGACAACAACCTTTTCCCCATTTAAAGTTCCAAGATAAGTTTTATATTCTCTATTAAAAGTTAAGAGCTTAGCATCATCTAAAAATTCAGCTATTTTTTCAACCCTGCCAGGATCTCCTGGCACAATTGCATATTTTGCTCCTTCAATTTCATCTTTTGAAAGATTTATATGATAAAGTTTTTCTGTATTAGTTAAAACTGCCATAGCTCTAATCTCCTATTCATTATTGGTTTGCGTTTCTTTTTAATATATTAATTAATTTTTCGATATCATCATCAATATCTGGCTCTGATGATACATCTTGTGAAGTAGCAGCTGTAATTGGATTAATTTCAACCCCAACATTATGGCTTAAATTGCCTAAAAAGTCTGTTTTTGGCTTTTCATCAAATCCAGTTGCTATAACAGTGATTTTAACTTCATCAACTAAATTCGTATCAAATGCTGCACCCCAAATTATTCTTGCATCAGGATCAGCTGCTGAAGTTATTAATGTTGCCGCTTGATCAACTTCATCTAGTCCAATATCAGGAGATGAAGTTATAGAAATAATAACGCCTCTAGCTGAATTAATTGAAGTTTCAAGTAATGGGCTCTGAATTGCCATATGAGCAGCTTGCTCGGCTCTATTTTCGCCTGAAGCTCTACCTACGCCCATATGAGCATGTCCAGCATCTTTCATAATAGTTTTAACATCGGCAAAGTCTAAATTGATAAAAGCATGATTATTAATTAAATCAGATATAGACTCAACGCCTTGTCTTAAAACATTATCAGCAATTTCAAAAGCATTTACTAATGTTATTTTTTCATCACTAGCATATTTTAATCTTTCATTTGGTATAACTATAAGGCTATCAACATTATTTAATAAATTTTGAATACCTTGCTGAGCAGTGTTCATTTTACTTCTACCTTCAAAATTAAAAGGCTTTGTAACTATACCAACTGTTAATATCCCTTGCTCTTTAGCAAGCTCTGCAATAATTGGAGCTGAACCTGTTCCAGTTCCACCGCCCATACCAGCTGTTATAAAGACCATTTGTGCACCTTTTAACGCTGCAGCGATTTCATCTTTGCTTTCTTCAGCTGCTCTTTGACCTATATCTGGATCAGAGCCTGCACCCCTACCTTTAGTAAGCTTTGCTCCTAATTGAACTTTCTGTGTTGCCTTTGAAACTAAAAGCGCTTGTGCATCTGTGTTCATTGAAATAAATTCAACGCCTTTCATCCCACTAACAATCATTCTGTTAATAGCATTACCGCCACCGCCACCAGCTCCGATAACTTTAATATTTGTAACATTTTGCATTTCTTCATTTAAAAAATAGCTCATTCTATCTATCCTCCAGTTAAGGTATTAATTTTAATCATATAATATTTATTTTATCAAATTTAATAGTTTTTTTCAATGCTTTTTTTCATTTATATATAATATATTTGAATTTTTTTAATTATAATAATGTACTTATGTCTATATTGGGTTTATAAATTGCCTCTCCAGCCTTTGAACAATCTAAAACTCCAGTATCAGTTTCTAATAATTCATTTATTATAACATGGTTTGCAAGTTCTAATTTATAATCTAAATCAAGCATAGTGCCCAATTGGATTACTATTCTATTATCATAAACTAATTGAATATTCGCAACTGATTCTATATATATTTCTTTCATTTCATCATAGCCATTTTCTTGTATTGTCTTTCTAATATCAATAGCTAACTCTATTATTTCCTCATCTTCTATATCTGCTTTAATTCCAAAAAGCTCTGCTGGTTTTACAGCTTGCGATGTTAAATGTTTTAAACTTTGTGAATATATATCATATTTTGTAACATCTGCACCGCTATCCTCTTTATCCACAATTAAATAATATGTCATCACTGCATCCTCAATTTCTATTGAAATTGTATCTGGAAGTGAATATTTAACATCAACATTATCCACGTAGGTAAAATCTTCATATATCTTTTGTTCTAGTAAATCAATATCAACAGTAAAAAGGCTTATTTCAACAGGAATATCGCAGTATGCTATGATTTCTTCTTCACTATATCGCTCACTGCCTTGCGCCTTAACATTTCTAACAACAAACAAAACTCTCACTGATATTACTGCACAAATTATAAACAATAAACTTGATAGAATAAAAACTGTTAAAAATCGTTCATTTTTCCTTTTCCTTTCAAGCTTTCTTGGAGAAAACTCAATAGCATTACTAGGTTTTGCACTAGAAACAGACGACTTACTAGTCGCCTGTTTTTTGCTATTTTTATTTTTTATATTTTTTTCGCTCAATTTTATTCTCTCCTAATATCAGCTCCAAGTGCACTAAAAGTTTTTTCTAGCGACTCATAGCCTCTATCAATATGTTTTACATCCTTAATAACACTTCTTGTGTCGTGTGATAAACTTAAAACAACTAATGCAGCGCCTGCCCTTAAATCCTTTGCCACCACTGTTGCCGGCGTTTGTTTTTCGCCTTTTGATTGTATATAGGTGTCATCATTAATATAAGCAGAAACTCCTAATGCTAAAAATCCATCGATATAAGAAAATCTTTTTTCAAAAACAGTTTCTTTTAATCTAAGCACTCCATCATTATTAGCCATAGCCGCAGATAATAACGGCCCCATATCTGTTGCAAAAGCTGGGTAATATCCCGTTGTAGCAGTTAAATCTATTGGTAATAGTTTACTTCTAGTTACAAATATGCTATCTAATATTTTTTGCACTTTGCATCCACTTTGAAGAATATATTTTTCAAATTCTTGCATATACTCATGAGGATAATTTTTTAAATAAACTCTGCCACCACAGGCATTTACTGCCGCTAAAATAGTTGAGGCAAATATTCTATCTGGAATTAATTTATGATTAACTCCCACTAAGCTTTTTTTGCCATTAATTATAATAGTTCCATCGCTCTCACTTATTATATCTGCTCCACCTTTAACTAAAAAAGATATTAAATCATCAATTTCTGGCTCTTTTGCACAGCCATGTAAAACTGTTGTACCATTAGCAGTGCACCCAGCCATAATTAAAGTTTGAGTAGCACCAACACTAGGAATTTTAAGCCTATAAACAGTTCCCACTAAGCCTTTTTCAGGGGCAGTTATAATTATTTCATAGCCTTTAAATTCAACACTTGCACCCATTTTTATAAGCCCATCTAAGTGAATATCAATCGGCCTTTTGCCTATATCGCATCCCCCTGGCATATATAAATTCACTTTTTTGTATCTATACAGTATCGGCGCAAGATATAAAACACTTGAGCGCATCTTTCTGCATAAATCTTCTGGAAGAATATATTTGCCGTTTTTATGATATAAAACACTAATGCTATTATTAGAATGAGTCACTAGTCCACCAAGATATTTAATTATACTAATCGATGTTTTAACATCTTCAAGACTCGGACAATCTTTAATAACACTTCTTGTGTCCATCATAATTGATGCTGCTAAAATTGGCAAAGCTGAATTTTTAGCCCCTGGAACAGTTATAATTCCTTTTAATCTTTTACCTCCTGAAACAACAAATCTATCCACATCATCACCTCATTATAAGTTATGATATGCATAAATCCATTTTTATGTTAATTAGATTGGTAAATTGTTGTAAATTATTTCTAAGCAATTAGGATTATATGCCTTACTAGCATTTTCGCCCATGTTTTTAATTTTAATAGGGTTTTGATATAATTCATCAAAAGATTTAATAATTAATTCCTTAGTTAGGTTTTTTTCTTCTATTAGTATTGCTGCATTTAAATCTTCTAACACTTTTCCATTATGATATTGATGATTTTCACTAACATTTGGCGATGGTATTAGTATGCTTGCTTTTTTCATAGCTGATATTTCAGCTATTGTTAATGCCCCACATCTTGAAATAATTATATCGGCTGCTGCCATGTATTTTGGAATATCATATAAGTATTCAAACACAAAAACATTCTCACCCTCAGTTATATTATTTTCCTTTAAAAAATTTCTAAAATCATTATCATCATATCTACCAACTATATGATAGTGTAAAATATCTTTGTTTTCTTTATTATGTAAAACAAGGTTTTTCATTGCATTATTTATAGCTAGTGCACCAAGAGAGCCACCAAAAGATAACAAAACTGTTTTATTTTCTGCTTTTAGTTCTTTCTTTGAAAACTCTTTATCTGCCAATACTATTTCTTTTCTAACTGGATTTTGCACAACTATACATTTTTCTGGGTATGCCATAAATTTTGCAGCTTGTTTTACAGCAACAAAAACTTTATCCACTTTTTTTGAAAGAATTTTATTTGTAACTCCTGCAAAGGCGTTTTGTTCGTGAATTGCAGTTTTTATTCCTTTATTAGCTGCTGCAAATAAAATCGGCCCTGAAACATATCCACCTGTACCAATAACTAAATCTGGCTTTACTTCTTTTAATATTTTATTAGCAGCAGGAATTGAAAATAGTAAATTATAAACTGTTTTAATATTTCTTTTAATATTAGTAAAATTTACTTTTCTTTGAAACCCTGTAACTTCTAAATTATAAAATTTATACCCTGCCTTAGTTACAATATTATATTCCATTCCTTCTTTTCGTCCAACAAAAACGATATTTACATCTTTTTGTTTTTCTTTTATATATTCAGCAATAGCAATACCAGGATTTATATGCCCAGCAGTGCCACCTGCTGCGATAATTATATTCATATATTCTTAATCCTCCTCTTTTTAAATTTTACTTTTAAAAGCAAAACACAGAGTTTTTAATCTTTATTTTAATTTTGCTGTTCGCGAAACAGATAAAACAATGCCTAGCTGTGCTAAAACCATTGTTAATGCTGTTCCCCCTTCTGAAAAGAAAGGAAGTGAGATACCGGTGTTTGGAACTGTACCCGTAGCAACTGCAATATTTAATAGCGCTTGAATTGTTATTTGAGAAATAATCCCAACAACTAGCATTGCACCAAATCTATCTTTTGCTTTAACAGCAATATAAAACCCTCTATAAAGTAGCATTAAAAATAAAATTATAACAAGCATTCCACCAACAAAGCCTAATTCTTCACAGACAACAGCAAATATAAAATCGTTTTGTGGCTCTGGTAAATGCAGATGTTTTTGCCTTGAATTACTCAATCCTAGCCCAAATAATCCGCCACTGCCTATCGCAAGTAAACTTTGATAACTTTGATAGCCACTACCCTGCAAATCACTTTCTGGATTAAGCCAAGAAACTATACGTGATTCAGCGTAGCTGACCATATCTGGAAAACTAATTAAAAGGACTACTATTGCTACTATACCTATAATAAAAGCAAATATAAACCATCTTATATTACTTCCACCCACTAGCATCATAACAGCTGCAATAGCCGTTATAATAACAATAGCAGATAAATGAGGCTGCATAATTAATAGCGTTACTAAAACCCCAAGGATTATAATAAAAGGAAAAATCCCGTATCTTGCATCTTTCATTTTATTATAATTTCGCTCAATCAACTTTGCATATATTAAAATCAAAGAAAACTTTGCAATTTCAGAAGGCTGAAACGAGCCTACACCTGGAATAATTATCCATCTAGTAACACCACTAATAATTCCCATAAATAAAACTATAATTAGTAAAACCACAACTAACAAAAAAAGTGCCATATCGTATTTTTTGTAAACTCTATAATCTACAGTGGATAAAAAAGCCATAAGCCCAAGCCCTGCAATAGCAAACACAACTTGGTCTTTTATATAATGCAAGCTATCACCATGGCCATAAAGCCCTTTAACATAGCTTGCTGAATAAAGCATAACAAGACCAAAGCCTAGTAGCGTTAAAATTATTATTAAAATTGGTGCATCAACACTATTTCCTTTTTCTGTAAAGCGAAAGAAATCTTTAAATTTAAATCGCTTTTTTAAAGCCTTTGTCTTATTTGCCAAAATATCTCTCCTTAAAATTATTTAAACATATATAAACATCCAAGATAAACAAATCCTAATGTTACTAAACTAAAAACTGTAACTATCTTAACTTCACTCCATCCACTCATTTCAAAATGATGGTGAATAGGGCTCATTTTAAAAATTCTTTTGCCTTTTGTTATTTTAAAATAAGAAACTTGAATAACAACGCTCATAGCCTCTATTATATATAACGCACCCATAAGCACTAATATCTCAGGGCGATTTATTGCCCAAGCCATACCAACAACAGCTCCACCTAAAAACATACTCCCAGTGTCGCCCATAAAAACTTTTGCCGGATAGAAATTCCAAAATAAAAAACCAACACAGCCACCAGCTAAAGCTGCTGAAAATAATGCATTTGCATAAAGATTAAATGTTAATGATATCAGCATAAATCCTAATGCTACAATAAATGTTATTGATGAGCATAATCCATCTATACCATCAGTTAAATTAACAGCATTCACTAAAAAAATTATGCCTAAAAATGTTAATGGGTAATAAAAATGTCCGATATCTATTATCCCCATAAAAGGAATATCAATCCAAGTTGAAACATGGCCTATCATTGTTTGTAAATATAAAAAAGCTGTAGCTATAATAACTTGAGCTACTATTTTATATCTTGCTTTTAATCCTAAGTTTCTCTTTTTTACAACCTTTATATAATCATCAACAAAGCCAACTGCCCCAAAAGCAAAGGCTGAAAACAATGTTAATGCAAGGCTTAAAGATTGATCTCCTAAATCTTGCATTGCCTCTTGTGGCACTGCATCTCTTAATATATAAAGCCCTGTTGTAACAGCTATAAATATCCCTAATACAAACATAACTCCGCCCATAGTAGGTGTGCCTTGTTTTTGTTTGTGCCATGATGGACCTTCTTCTAATATAGTTTGGCCAAATTTTAATCTTCTAAGTGCAGGTATTAATATAAATCCACTTAAAACTGTTGCTAAAAAAGCTACTAATGCAGCTATTAAAAAAGATGTTCTAATCATAATTATTGCTCATTCCTCTTATTTGCTTTCATACACTTTATAAATTATTTCTTCAAAAGCCATCCCTCTACTGGCTTTAAATATCACGGCATCCCCTTTTTGTAAAATATCAATTAAATACTTAGATAAATCTTCTTTATTATTAAAAGATAATGCATTTTCGCCAAATCCTTTTTTAATATATTTAGCTTCATCACCAAAAGTTAAAAGAATATCCACTCCTTTTTCTTTTGCATATTCTCCAACATTTCGATGTAAATCATTTGAGTTTTCGCCAAGTTCTAGCATATCGCCTAAAACTGCAATTGCTCTAGTTTTTTTAATATCTAAAAGAGCATTAATGCTAGCTTTCATAGAATCTGGAGATGCATTATAGCAATCTTCAATGAAAATTATATCACTCTTTTTTACTATATTTTGTC
>CAZVOQ010000036.1:0-8393 GCA_964628475.1 uncultured Oscillospiraceae bacterium
CATTTAATATCAGGATTTTTCGCATAATCTGGATCTTTTTTCAGCATCATTTGATGCAAACGCTCACTTCTAGGATCATTTTCATTGTTAAATCCTTCAAATCCTTTTTTTGATTTTAAAAACTTATATAGTTCCGTTTCATTTTCGCCATTAACATCGATTTTTTTATACATAATATATGGCGTATTAAATTTCAAAACGCATTCTGCTTGAATTTCTTCGTCTGTTCCTGGTGCTTGTTCTCCAAATTGATTGCAAGGAAAATCAAGTAGTTCAAAATTTTCATCGTGAAATTTTTGGTATAAATCTTTTAAATCATCGTATTGTGGAGTAAACCCACATTTTGTAGCTGTGTTTACAATTAAAACTACTTTCCCTTTAAATGCAGACATAGATTGGCTTGAGCCATCGGCTCTTGTTAGTTTAATATCATAAATTCCCATATAACCCTCCAAATAATTTTTATCTAATTTTATCACACAGAATCATTCATTTCAACAATACATTTAAATATTCACATTTTATTCTTAATATGTTCAATAAAATCTGCAACTGCACCATTTGAAAAATCGCCCATAATGTATTGTGCATTTTCTTTTACTTCTAATTTAGCTTCTTTTACTGCAGCAGAAGTACCAACTACTTTCATAAACTCAATATCATTAAAACTATCTCCAATAAAATAAGTATTATTTATATCAATATTATTTTCTTTACAGATTTTCAAAAATGCAGTGCCTTTATTAATATTTTTTGGAACAATCTCAATAGAGCGCTCCCCTGTTTGAACAAAATCAACATTCTCTAATTTAAAATCAGTTAAATCTTTTATAACTCTTTTTATTATCTTACTATTCACTACTAAAAGCATCTTATTATATGGCAAAGAAATCTCTTTGAGTGATTTAATAATATATCTATCATGAAAAATCGGTCTATTTGCATCATCAATTATAGCTGTTGTATATCCATCTTTATTAACTAATAATAATCCAATATCAGTGTGTATATTTAAAAAATCAAAAATTCTATTAACATCATTTTCGTCTAAAGTTATTGATGATAATTCTTCTTTTGTTTTAAAATCATAAATACTAGCACCGTTATTAATAATTGACAATCCGTTAATATTTATTCCATCTAGTAACTCTAAATCGCCTATATATCTTCCTGTTGCTATAGAAAATGTTCCGCCATTTTCTGTAAAAAATTCTACTGCCTCAAGGTTTCTTTTTGGAATATAGTTTTCTTCAGTGGCGAATGTTCCATCTATATCGCTAAAAAGATGTTTGCCTTTAAAAATTTTATTATTCATTATATATCTTCCTTTTATTTTATACTATTAATAATAATATAAAATTTCATAATTTTCAATTACATTTTTTATAAAAAATAGTGCTTATAAATAAGCACTATTTTAATTATATTATTGATTTAAAATATCATTCATTTTTGTTTCATAGTCAGATAGAGCTGTATCCACGTCAACATCATTTACCCAAACTGCTTCTAAGAATTCATTTAGAGTTAGTCCTGCTTGTGCATAATAAGGGTTCATTGGTCTTCCGTATCCATATAATTCTAATTGATCTAGTGCCACTTTTGCCTGTGGATATTCTTCAAAATATGTAGTAACTTCTGTGTTATCTAAACAGCTTTTTCTTGTCATAACATAACCAGTTTCCATACTATTTGAAATTGCTTGTTCTGTTTGAGTTATCCATTTGATAAATTCCCAAGCTGCAGCTTCTTCTTCAGGAGTTAAATTTGAAGTCATAACTAAATTACAACCACCTGTTGGCACACCGTATTGAACAGCTTCTGGGATAAAGCATGTTCCAAGATCATATCCAGCTTCATCAGCGATAGCTTTATTTCCTGCTAAAGATCCAGTTGACCCAAACCACATAGCTGTTGTTTGATTAGCTTGTGCAACATTAACTTGTTCACCGCCTGATGATGGGTATACATCAATGTATCCAGCATCGCCTAAATCTTTAAAGAATGTAACGATTTCTTTTCCTTCTTCGCTATTTAAATTTGTTGCATTTTCTTCTTCATTTAAAATTGACGTACCATGTTGAAACATAAACGCTTCAAATACCCAATCGTAAGCTGTCATTGAAATACCCGCAATGTCTAGCTCTGTGTTAATTGTTTTTGCAAACTCTGCCATTTCATCCCAAGTTTTTGGACCTTCTGTGCCAAGACCTGCTGCTTCAAATAAATCAACATTATAATACATAATAGGTGTACTTCTTAAAAATGGAATCGCATAATATGAATCATTTACTTCACAGTTTTCTAAAAGTCCAGCGTAAAAATCATCCATATCTACTGAATCTTTTTCGATTAGTGCTGATAAATCTTTAATAACTCCGCTATCAGCAAATTGTCTTGTTGAAGCAATTTCCATAACGCTTACTGCTGGAGCTTCACCTGCACGATATGCAGCTTGTAATTTTGAGTGAGTATCATAGTAGTCGCCTTGGTAATAAGCTTCAACGATAATTCCTAGCTCTTTACCGATTGTTTCATTAAATGTTGCTGCTTTTTCTTGGTTGTTTTCTTCGATTGCGCCAGTCCATGCATACCAAAACTCAATTGTAACTGGATTGTTTGGATCTAAAACAGATGCATCAACTGTAGCTACATCTGTAGCTGTTTCGCTTGTTTCTTCTGAGGATGAGCAAGCTACTAAAGATACACTTAGCGCAGCTGCTAAAGTAAGGGCAATAATTCTTTTTAAAAAATTGTTTTTCATCATGTTACTCCTATAAATTCATAATTTTATATTATATACAATACAAGTGATTATTTATCACCCATATAAGTAAACGCTTGGATAATTTGTTTTTGTGCTACAAAGAATGCAATCACTATTGGGATTAATAATAAAACATTTCCTGCCATCATTAAATGATATGGAACACCAACTTCTTCTATCATGCTTAAACCTGCTATTCCTAAAGGCAATGTTCTAACTGTATCATTAGTAGTTAAAACCAGTGGCCAGAAATAATCATTCCAAGTTCCAATAAAGTTTAGTAGTAGCATTGTAATTAATGTTGGTTTTGCTATTGGAAGCATAATATTATATAAAACTTTAAATTCTGATGCCTTATCTAGCTTTGCTGCTTGAACTAATTCTTCTGGAACTTGTTTAAAGGTTTGTCTTAACATAAATATAGCAAATGCGCTTGTCGCTGATGGAAGAATTAACGAAAGATGAGTATTTATTAAACCTAAATCGCTTAATAGTAAAAACACTGGCAAGAAAATTAATTGTGCTGGAATCATCATAGTAGCTAAAGTTGTTCCAAATAATATGTTTTTTCCAGCAAATTTAAATCTTGCAAAAGCATAAGCTGCTGGCACAACTGTTATAAATTGGCAAACCATAACGCTAATAGTTACAATTAAGCTATTTTTAAGCATATGCATAAAATCAAACGATTGGAATGCTGTTAAAAAGTTTACCCATTTCGGATCGCTTACCCAGAACAGTGGAGGTTGTTGTAGTGCTTCTGTCACACTTTTCACAGATGTTAAAACCATCCAGTAAAAAGGAGTAAAGAATATCACTATCAGTATTCCATCTATAATATATTTTGGAATTTTTTTAATAATTTTTTGAGCCGTCATATATCTGACTTCCTTTCTTTACTCTTATTGGTAATGCACTTTTTTATCTAATGCTTTAAAATATATGATAGTAAACACACTTAAAATTACCATTAAAACAACACCAATACTTGATGCATATCCGATTTGATAAAAACGAAAACCATATTCATATAAAGTGTGAACTATTGTACTAGTTGAATTTAATGGTCCGCCATTTGTCATCAAATTAACCGTTTCAAAAACTTTAAATGCACTTATCGTATTCATTAAAGTTAAAAAGAATAGTGATGGTGAAATCATTGGAAGTGTAATTTTAAAAAACACTGTTAATTTTGAAGCTTTATCAAGATTTGCAGCTTGATATAAATAAACAGGAACAGTTTGAAGGGCTGCTAGAATAATAATTGTATTATATCCCATACCTTTCCAAACAGCTAATGCAATAAGCGACCACATCGCAACTTTTGGATCATCTAGCCAGCCTATTGGCTCGATTCCTATAACGCCTAATGCCCAGTTTAATAAGCCGTAATTTGTGTCCATTAGCCACATAAATATAAAAGATACTGATACCATAGACACTATATGAGGGGCAAACATTACACTTTGTAAAAATGTGTTGATTTTTTTATCCCCTTTTAAGTAAACAGCTATAATTAAAGCAATAACTATTGAAATAGCCACACTAAAAAACACATACTGAAAAGTGTTTGAGATAACCTGCATAAATTCTGAATCTTTAGCTAATTTTATAAAATTTTCAAGTCCCACAAAAGTAGGTTTTGGCGCTAATAAATCCCATTTATGAAAACTAAGGTATATCATATAAAATATAGGGTATACAACAAATGTTATTAAAATCAGCATAGCTGGAGTTATTAGCATGTATGGAAATAATTTTGCAGCTAATTTTGATTTTGTAAATTCTTCAAATTTATCTTTAATAGTCTTATTTCTTTTTAATGGTAAAGAAATAGTTTTACTAGTTAGCGACATGTGTTTCCTCCCAATTTACTTCTTTACGATTTTCATTAACATCAAAGTAGTGAATATCTTCTTTTTTAACATAAAAAGTAATTTTACCATATTCTAAAGGAGTTTGATTAAAAGTTTTTATATTAACAACTTCTTCACCTAAGCTAATTCTATACTGCACTTGATCTCCTAATAATTCTCTAGCTAAAATTTCGCCTTCAAAAGTGTGTACATTTTTTATATCGCCATTATAGAAAAGCTCTGCTTTTTCTGGCCTAAATCCAACATAAGCAATATGATTATACTCTTCATTTTCTTTATAAACTTGGTGTGATTTTAAAACATTCATTGGAGGTGAACCTATAAATTTTGCAACATAAACATTTGCAGGCTTTTCATAGATTTCCATCGGAGTTCCTATTTGCTGAATTTCGCCATGCTTTAGAAGAATGATTTTTGTTCCCATAGACATAGCTTCAATTTGATCATGTGTTACATAAACAAATGTAGTTTTTAGTTTTCTATAAAGTTCGATTAAATCTGTTCTAATTTGAGTTCTAAGTTTTGCATCAAGATTTGATAGTGGCTCATCCATTAAAAACACTCTTGGCTCTTTTACTATAGCTCTTGCTAAAGCAACTCTTTGTCTTTGTCCACCTGATAGATTTTGTGGTTTTCTTTCTAAAAATTCAGTTAATCCAACAATAGCTGCCACTTCTTGAATTCTTTTCTTTCTTTCTTCTGCTGGCACTTTCATATTTTTTAAGCCGAATTCTATATTTTGTCTAACTGACATACTTGGGTATAAAGCATAGTTTTGAAAAACCATTGCTATTCCTCTATCTCCAGGCGCAGTTTCTGTTATTTCATCTTCATCAAAGTATATATTTCCACCGTTTATATCTTCAAGTCCTGCTAAAGCTTTTAAAAGTGTACTTTTACCACACCCAGAAGCCCCTAATAGCACTGTAAAGCTACCATCTTCAATTTCTAAATTCATTTTATCAATAACTGGTACGTTTTTCCCATAAGATTTAGTTAAATTTGCTATTTTAATTTTAGCCATATTTATTCTCCTTAAATTTAAGCTCGTTTTCCTAAAATCCATTTTACACCATCTTATGTATAATTTAATATCAGCTAAATGTAAAAACTAAATTTATGTGTAAATTAATACAATTTACATAATTTAACAGCAAAATTACTTCTCGTATATGTTCACCTTAAACAATTAGTAATCAAAGATATACATTTATTCAATTTTTATTTAATTTTTAAATATATGTTTTTATTATTTTAGTAAAAAGTAAGTAAATAAAAGCTTTAAGATAATGTATTTTTAGTAAAATATATTATCTTATTAATATTGTTTATTTTAATTTGTATTTTAAATGAAAAAGTCAATAAATCACTTGACTTTTTCTTAATTCTAGCTTATTATTTATTAGTAGAATAAATTATATATACATATTATATATAAATAAGAAATAGGAGAGTAATTATGGAAAGAATTAAAACTATTGAAGTTCGTGATTTAAAAGATAGCGTAGCAACAGGTGGTTGTGGTGAATGTCAAACATCTTGCCAATCAGCTTGTAAAACTTCTTGCGGCGTTGCAAACCAACCTTGTGAAAAGGAATAATAAGCAAACTGCTTTATTGTGTCGCCTTTTAAGGCGACATTTTTATTTTTAGATATATTAAGGGGAATATAATGATTCATCAATATAAATTAAATGGCTACAATATAGTCTTAGATGTTATAAGTGGTGCAATTCACATAGTGGATGATGTAGCTTATGATATTATTTCTTTATTTTTAGATAACACTAGTGAAGAGATAGAAAACATAATAATTAATAAATACAGCGATATAACAAAAGAAGATGTAAAAAACTGTATTGAAGATATAAATTACTTAAAAAACAATGGCAAACTTTTTTCAAAAGATGAGTATGAACATCTAACATTTAAAAATGAAAGCGATGTTATTAAAGCTCTATGTCTTCATGTTGCACACACTTGCAATTTAAACTGTGAATATTGTTTTGCAGCTCAAGGAAAATATCATGGCGTAGATGCTTTAATGAGCTTTGAAGTTGGCAAAAAAGCTTTTGATTTTTTAATAGAAAAATCAGGAACTAGAAAAAACCTAGAAGTAGATTTTTTTGGTGGTGAGCCAACATTAAATTTAGGGGTAGTTAAAGATTTAGTAGCATACGCTAGAAGTATTGAAAAAGAAAAAAACAAAAATTTCCGTTTCACTTTTACTACTAATGGAATGCTAATCGATGATAGCTTTATAGAGTTTTGTAATAAAGAAATGCACAATGTAGTTTTATCTTTAGATGGCAGAAAAGAAATTCATGATTCAGCAAGAGTTGATTACAAAGGCAGAGGCAGCTACGATGTAATTGTTCCAAAATTCAAAAAATTAGTTGAATCAAGGAATGGAACTGGATACTACATTCGTGGCACATTCACTTCTCAAAATCCAGATTTTACTAGCGATATTTTACATATGGCAGATTTAGGATTTACTGAATTATCAATGGAGCCTGTTGTCTGTGATCCAAATGAAAGTTTTGCTTTAAATGATAATCATTTAGAAAAGCTTTATAGCGAATACGAAAAACTAGCTTTAGAAATGATTAAAAGAGAAAAAGAAGGAAAGCCTATTTCTTTTTATCATTACTCAATAGATTTAAAAAATGGTCCTTGTGTTCATAAAAGAGTTGTTGGGTGCGGTAGTGGCACTGAATATATGGCTGTTACTCCTAATGGTGATTTATATCCATGTCATCAATTTGTTGGTGATGAAAAATATAAGCTTGGCGATATATTCACAGGCATTAAAAACACATCTGCTCAGGATGAATTTCGCGCTACAAATATTTATTCAAAAGCAGAATGTAAGGTTTGCTGGGCGAAATTATATTGCTCTGGTGGATGCGCTGCTAATAACTATAATTCTACTGGAGATATAAATGGTATTTATAAATTCGGATGTGATTTATTTAAAAAACGTATTGAATGTGCAATAATGATGCAATTAGCTCTGCAAGATAATAAATAATAATTTTAAAAGGAATAACTTATGAAAACACCGATTGTTGATTTTGTAAACAATTATATTAATTCCTCCCCTATTCGCCTGCATATGCCAGGACATAAAGGCGAAGATTTGTTGGGATTTGAAAAATATGATATCACCGAGATTAATGGTGCTGATGATTTATATTCTGCTGATGGAATTATATTTCAAAGTGAAAAAAATGCAAGCAAGCTTTTCAACACTCGACACACGTTTTATGTGGCTGGTGGCTCTTCTCAGAGTATTAAAGCTATGATTCATTTAGCCAAGCTGTTTTCAAAAAACAATTCAAACACTATCCTTGCAGCAAGAAACGCCCATAAAGCACTTCTTCATTCAGCGAGTATTTTAGACATTGATATTGATTGGATTTATCCTAGTGAAGATAGTGATATTTCTTCAATTTGTTCTTGCAATATATCTGCCGATGAATTAGATTGCAAATTAAAAAGCTATAAACAAAAGCCACTAGCTGTGTTTATAACTTCTCCTGATTATTTAGGGGGTATTAGTGATATAAAATCGCTATCAAATATTTGCAAAAAACATAATGTTTTATTATTAGTTGATAATGCTCATGGAGCTTATTTAAAGTTTTTAAACCAAGATATCCATCCAATAACTTTAGGCGCTGATTTAGTTTGCGATTCTGCCCATAAAACTCTGCCGGTATTAACTGGCGGAGCTTATCTTCATAT
>CAZVOQ010000036.1:8403-12519 GCA_964628475.1 uncultured Oscillospiraceae bacterium
CTCATTGTCTTATTTTGGCTCATCTAGCCCATCTTATTTAATTTTACAATCTTTAGATAAAATAAATCCTATTTTAAATTCAACTTTTAAATATGATTTAGAAAAAATAATTGATAAAATTAAAACCACAAAAGATTTTTTATCTTTAAAAGGCGTTTATATAGTTCCTTCTGATTCTCTTCGTATTGTTATTGATTGTGTAAAATCAGGATATTTACCAAGTGAAATCAATCACACTTTATTAAAAAACAATATACATTGCGAATATATTGATAATAGATATATTGTTTTTATGTTTACTTCTTATAATAAAGATACTGATTTTGATATTTTAAAATCTACTTTTGATAGCTTTATAAAAAAAGAGGGTTTAAAAGAAGAAAAAATAGAATTTGTAAAAGGTGTACAAAAGATACCTTTTAATAAAACTTTATTCTCTCTATCTAAAAAAATTAATGTAGAAGATGCCGAAAATGAAATTTGCGCTAGCAGTGTCGTATCGTGTCCGCCTGCTATTCCAATTGTAATTAATGGAGAAATTATCACAAGGCAGATGATTGATTTACTAATAAAATATAATATAACACAAATAAATGTTATTGATAAATAAAAAAACTTGCTACTAAAATAGTTTAATACCAATAAAGAAACTTTTTGAATAAAAAACACAAGAGAATGGCGTTCACCATTCCCTTGTGTTTTTTAAGCTTTACTTTTAAATAAGAATATAATATTAATTCTTTTGATAAAAAAAATATAAAGCTATCGCTTTTTTGGAGCACGCCGCAAAGTAAAAGGCTCTTTATCTCTTTTACGAATATTAAATTCTGCTCGCCTTTGCTTTTCGGATGCTCAGCTTTGCTTTTATTTAATAAAAAACTTCATCTATACTGATTATATCAGTATCTTTACTTTCTCTATTTATAAAAAAAGAAACAAGTGACATCGAGCCACTTGTTTTTTTAATATCTATCTATAATTAGTAGAAAGTTTTTTTATTTAGCTATTTTACTATAATATTTTTCTTCAAACTTATTGTAATTTTCATCAAAAGTTTGCTTATTGATAGATTTAATATTTTTAACAGCATAGTGCATATTAAAGTTTGATAGCTCTGATTTTTTATCATGCGTTGCGATGTAAAGCCCGATATTCGAGCAATGGTCGCCAACTCTTTCAAGACAAGAGATTGATGAAAGAAATGGGAATGCAGAATCAACACTACATTGTCCGTCTTTTAATCTTGCAATATGTTGATCTTTTAAAGTTGATTGAATTAAATCAATAACTTCTTCAAGTGGCTCAATAACTAAAACGGCGTTTGAATCATTTTCAAGAAAAGCTTTGCTTGCAATATTTAAAATTTCAGTAGTAGCATTTGATAAAACATCTAATTCTTCATAAGCGCCTTTAGATAATGAAACTTCAGCATTTCTTAAATTTTGAACTTCTTCAATAATATTAATTGCATAATCGCCAATTCTTTCATATTCGCCTATCATATGAAGAAGTAACGATACTTTTTCGCCTTCTTCTTCAGATAATTCTTTCTTAGAAAGCTCTAATAAATAAATATTTAATCTATCTTCTAATTTATCTAATACATCTTCAGCCTCAGCAATATTTTCAATAACTTTTGCATCATATTTTTGGAACATTTTAATAGCTGATATTAGGTTATCTTTTGCAATTTCGCTCATTTTTACAACAACTTCTCGGCTATGCTCTAAAGCAAGACCAGGAGATTGTAAAAATCTATCATCAAGCTTGTCCGCAACATTATAGCTATCAACGTCACTATCGCTATCTTTAATAACGAACATAGCTAATTTTTCTAATTGCTTTACAAATGGAATAAATGCTAAAGTTACACAAACATTAAATAATGTGTGGAATACAGCTATATCACTTCTAGTGATTGCATCTTCCCAAAAAGAGAATTGCACTGCTGCATGAATTGAATAAGTTAAAATTAAAAATACAACTGTTCCGATAATATTAAATGAAAGATGAACAATAGCTGTTCTTTTTGCATTTTTAGATGCACCTATACTAGCTAACATTGGTGTTATACAAGTACCAATGTTTTGACCCATTATAATTGGGAAAGCTGCTGAATAAGTGATTTGCCCTGTTGTACTTAATGCTTGTAGAATACCTACTGAAGCAGATGAGCTTTGAATAACTGCTGTTACAAAAGCACCAACTAAAACACCTAAAACAGGATTTGATAAACTTGCAAACATTTCACTAAATGCAGGAAGTTCTCTTAAAGCATAAACCGCCGCTTCCATTCCAAACATACCAGTAAATAATGTTGCAAATCCTAAAAGAATTTGACCTATATCTCTTTTTTTACTGCTTTTTGCGCCTAGTAGTAATAAAATACCTATAACAGCTGCAGTTGGAGCTAATGTGCTTGGTTTTAACATTTTTAAAAATACATTGCTAGAAGAAATATCTGCAAGTGAAAGGATATGCGCTGTTATTGTTGTACCAATATTAGCACCCATAATAACGCCAATAGCTTGATTTAATTTTAAAATTCTAGCATTAACTAAACCAACTATTATAACTGTTGTTGCAGATGAACTTTGCACTGCTGCTGTTACAAATGCTCCAAGCAAAACACTTTTAAAAACATTACTAGTTAAACTCTCTAGTATTTTTTCAAGTCTACCACCTGATAACTTTTCTAATCCTTGCGCTAATGTGCTCATACCGTATAAAAACAGTGCTAAGCCCCCTAAAAACTCGATTACCGAGAAAATATCCATAATTCAAACCCCTTTTGTTAATTAATTTATTATATTTTATGAATGTTGTTTTCCATAAAAAAGGCACTCACATTATGTAAATGCCAAGTTTTTATTTTGTATCTGATATTATTTTTTTTCTGTAATCTAAAGGAGTAACTCCTTCGATTTCTTTAAAAATTTGCCCAAATCTTCTAGGCGATTCAAACCCTGCCTTATTTGAAATCATAGATGATTTCATAGTTGTTGTTGCAAGGAGCATTTTTGCTTTTTCAACTCTTAAATTATTTATATAAACAGGAACACTTTGATTCATCTCTTTATTAAAAACTTTACTTAAGTGCTGTGGCACTACGCCTGTATACTCTGCTATTTCTGCTAAATATATTTTTTTGTAATAATTTGCATGTATATATTCAAGAGCTTTCTTTATAACAATATTATACTCAAAATCAACATCTTTAACTCTTTCAGAAATATCAATTAGTAATGCTTTTAAATGTTCATTCAAATATTCTATTTTTTGAAATTTCTCTTCTTTTAATATATTATTAAAATCATTATTATTAAATGCCAATCTTTCAAGAATTTCCATTTTTAACTTTAACACAATTGTATTGCATAAATTTGAATCAAAAGTGTGTTTTAAATGATTTAAAAATAAATCATCGCAGTGCAAAGCTATATTATCAAGTTTATAATTTAAAACACTCACAACTATTTCATTTGCAAGTTTATTTAAGTCCATGTAAGAAAAAGGCTGATATAATTTATAATAATTTTCGCTATCTATAACTTCAAGTTCATCTGTAAAAAAAGAAAGATAAGAACAAAAATTAACCTTATCAAATTCATCTTTAACCTCTTGCCATGATGTAATATGATTAGAAATTGCAGCTAATTGACTACTTTTTTCTTTAAAGTTTGCTATATATTTATTATAAAGCAGGCTTAAATATTTATTAGAATTAGCAGTCACTTCTTTGATTTTATCAATGCTAATTTTTTTATTTGGAGTTGCAAATATAATTATTTTTTTTGAGTTATCGTATAAGTTTAATATAACTTCAGTGCTAATCGAACTATTAGATAATTCTAATTTAATAAACTCTCTTATTTCATCAAATATACCAAGATATTCAGATGCATTCATTTTATAATCGCCTTGATAAATATCTCTTGGCAAACCTAACGTAATTAAATACAAATTATCAAAATCAACATTAAATTTAATTTCTAAATTATTATCTCTATATGTTGTAACATAATCTATATCTTGCCCATTTAAAAGTTCATTTAGTAAAATATTCTTGATATAATTTAGTCGCCTTGAAAAATTTTTCATAACTTACTCCTATCA